>NZ_NHNG01000286.1:0-26244 GCF_002287155.1 Arsenophonus sp. ENCA | reverse complement strand
CCATGCCAGCGCGCTATTGTACAGCTTGGTGGAAAGTGCACGTATCAATGGACTTAACCCGTACGATTATCTTTTGGCGCTGCTGACGGCGCTAAAATACCCAGATGAGGATATCGACTGGAACGCACTACTACCCTGGAAAATCACCTTACCTTAAACCACGCAGCAGCGCACTATGTGGTTCCAATGACGCTTACTATCCATCAGGTCAGAGCGACAGCGGATAAGTCATGGGCAGCCGCTCAGAATTCTCTACAAGCTAAGTATGACATGAAAAAGGGTGAGGCTTCTGCAACGTGGACATCGTTAGTCAAGATTCATTACGACGGTGTGGATTATGACGCTGGCATGGTAATTGGCGCTGAGCTTAAAAACGGTAAAGTTAGTACACAGATCGGCTTTAGTGCCAAAACCTTTATTGTCTATAATCCGGCTAACGGCAAGATGGAGCCCGTTTTTGCAATCAAAAACGGACAGGTGATTTTTAATGACGCACTGATAAGTAAAGCAACTATTGAAAATATAATAGTCGGAATGGATTTAAAGTCTAAAAATTATATTCCCGGACAACAAGGAACATGTATAGATATGGTTAACGGTAATTTTGAAGTTAACGGTGTATCTTCTACTTATCGGACAAGACTAACAAACAAAGGTTTTTATGTATATTCAGGCAATACTCCGATTATCGAACTTGGAGAATTTATATGATTGGCTTAAGAATAACAAATCCAGATGGTTCTTCTTTTTCTTTTAATGAAAATACAACTCCAGCGACAAACTTATGGACAAAAGCTGTTGACGTTAGAAGTGGTAGTTGGACTTGTCCCAACCCAATACCGCAAGGTTATAAATTTGTTATTTCTCGGGGAGGAGCACTTGCTAGTGTACGATTTGTGCAGCATGGTAACGCTATGGTTGCCACAGGGACAGAAACACTAGTATCTTATTCTGAGTCTAATCGTTTAGTGACAGTACGTAATTTACACGGGGTAGGGACTGAGCCTATCCAAATTATAGCTTATCAAGACTACAATAAAATACCTCTTGCAGGAAGTGCGGGGTTGAAGATACTAGGTAGCGCTATTTTTCTAAATTCACTGCCGGTAACTGGTTATTCATACGCTTTTCACAAGAAGATTATGATTATTGATGGAGTTTTTAATCCTTCAAAATTAGGAGCTGGTTTAACACCAGATAATGCCATTTATTTTTTTTATTCTACCGATGCAGAAAATTATATTGGCAGAGAGCCTATCAGGGATGGGGGTGGAAGTGTAAAAAGTTTGAGGATTTCAAACATAAGACGTGATTCACATAGCTTGGCAAAATCTAAATATTATGTAATTGCTTTTAGGACAGCTAAATCTGGCGAACTAGAGACCAATGGGTGTGGACTAAAATTGCGTAATATTGATGGTAATGTGACATTTAATTCTCAGTTTAATGTTATGACAAAACCTGTTTTAGTACCAAGTAGTGAATTTGCGGTTGGAAAAGGAAAAACAATTCCAGGAATAAAAAGGCTGATGTACACCCCTCAACGGGTTGGAGATTATTTTGGGCATACGGATGGCGGTTATCTAGATTATCTAAATGTCTGTCAATACAGTGCAACAAGTTTAGGTCTTTCTCGTTACAGATATTTTTATAATTCAGCATATATTGGTGAAACGACAACCGTATTGTCATCTTTCCCAGTATTAGTATTGGATGCAGAAGATTACTTTAAATTCTAATTAAAACCCTTCTTTTATTTATAACGGAAATAAAAATGATTTATTCAGATGGCACAATTACAACAGTGTCAGGTTCTTCGATTATCGGAGGCTCAGGCACAAAAGGAATAAAAATCCATTAGTATTCTTGGCATGTTGATGCTCATTAACAACGAGGATATGAATTTACGATTATTGATTAATTGTTATTTTTATCAAATTTAACTGTTAGTTGAACAGATTTTTTTGGATGGTTTTTTTCAAATTTTTGTTTGTATAAAGCTTTTTTCACAGCCTGATCAAACATAAATGCTGGTTTAGATTCTAAAATCTTTATGTTCTCAGCTAATCCATTTTCGTCAATATCGTAAACAACCTTAACATATCCATTCTGGTTTAAATGCCATGCTCTATCTGGGTAGTCAACTTCAATGGCAGTGCAAAAAGAATGGTATAAAAGCTATATTAACAAGATCAAAGCTGATTTCATAGACTCTCCTTTTTCTAAATATATTTGGATATGTATCATGATATACAACACAGGCACAATTACAATAGTGTCAGGCTCAGCTATTGTCAAAGGAAAAGACACAGAATGGAATAGCAATAATCCATTAGTATCCCCCGGCATGTTAATGCTCATTAAAAATGGTGATATTAACTATCCTTACATGATACTGTCAATTAATAGCGACACGGAATTAAATTTAGCGGATAAACCAACTTTTAGCGCAACAGACACCACTTATACCATTAACCTCACTGAACCAAATAATAATTCTGATGCAGCAAGAGCACTGGTTGCAGCTAACACTTACATCCTCTATTTTTTGCAAAACATGGATACCTGGATGGGGGATAATGGTGTCGTTGAGCTTACGTTACCCAGTGGTAAAGCGGTTAAACTTGAATCGATTAAAGCACTGCAAGAGTTAGTAGAAGGAAAAGCCGATGCTAATAGCGTTAAGGAAATAAAAGATGCGTTAGAAAAAAAAGCTGATGCCACAAAAGTTGATAAGATAGGCAATTCAGTCACAGAAATAAGTAAAGATTTAGCTAACAAACTTGACAAGATTAATATTGCTCAAGAGGTTGGCGCTGCAACTGATAAAGTTATTAGCCAAAAGGCTTGCGTTGATAACTTTGCGAAAAAGTCTTCTACTGAATTCCAGATAAAAACGGGATATTCGCTTTAGTGTCAGATATTCCGAAAATGATGGCCGACGCTAAGGGTTTCTTAAAAAGAGCATCTCCAATCGTTAAAATCTATCCCGATGGTAGCTTTGAAACCAACGACGAATCGGAAGGCGTCAATGTCCAACGAACTGGAGTTGGAAAATATTTTATTTCTGGTGTTATGGGGTATGAATGGTGGCGTATCTGTGCCGAAAAATAGCAATGGATTAGAGCTTATCTATATCAAAGATAAAGTATTATCGGATGGCAATATCGAAATTCAAACATTCCATCGACAACACTCGCATTTACCAGAAGATTTTCAGAACTGGCGGGTTAAGGAAATTATTGATGGTAAAACTAATTATTATACTGACGGTGAGCAAGTTGGTATTCCACCATCAACATGGCTAGATGTGAGGGTAGAGATGCCGGTTGATTCAATCTGGAATCAGCAACAAGCGCAAAACGAATAGCCCCATCACAGGGACATCATATTAGCAGCGTTGGAGGAAGTGGGTCAATTCCGCTTTATGCCAACCAGAGAGTGCGCCATTTAGCATTAGCTTATTATCCTGTGTAGCCTGAGATAACAAAGTTTCTATTTCAGCGATAACTCTATCTGAATTTTCACGTTTGCGAACAATTCGTTTAAAAAAGGGTGAATTAAAACTGAGATTTCAGCCAAAATTAGGTAAAATTGTCACTCACTATAAGCTGTAAGTAATTGATTTATAGTGAGTGAAATCGCTTGTTTTTACGTGTAAATACGTATATTAAATGAGCTTTTTATTTATAACAATTTGATAATTAAATATTTTATTTTTAATTTCCTTATTACTGGTTGTGATAGGGCGTTTTTGTTTTAAGCCGCTGTGAAACATATTTTTAAGTTTAATATTTAATAAAATAAATCAGTTTTACAAATAGGATAGGTAAGTAATGCATAATATTGAATTAGAACAACTAATCAATACGCACTTGAATATTTATGAATATCAAGACTATGCGCCTAATGGGCTTCAGGTGGAAGGGCGCTCAGAGGTAAAAAAAATTGTGACTGGTGTGACTGCATCGCAAGCGTTACTTGATGAAGCAGTAAAATTAGCTGCAGATGCGATTATTGTTCATCATGGTTATTTTTGGAAAAATGAAGCCGCCGTTATTCTTAATATGAAGCGTAATCGATTAAAAACATTGCTTTGCAATGATATTAACCTTTATGGTTATCATTTGCCCCTTGATGCCCATCCGATTTTGGGAAATAACGCGCAGTTGGGGAATATCATGGGGGTTCGGTTTGAAAAGCTTATTTCGCCTTTATTGCCAATGGGTAGTTTTGCTCAACCGATAACGGCTGATGATTTAATGTCGCGTTTAACCAATAAGTTAGCTCGTCAACCCTTGTATTGTGGTGATAATGGCCCAAAAGAGATCAATACCATTGCCTGGTGTACAGGGGGCGGACAAAATTTTATTCAACAAGCAGCTGAGGCAGCTGTTGATGCTTTTGTGACAGGTGAAGTTTCTGAGCAAACGATCCATATTGCCAGAGAAATGGGGATCCATTTTTATGCCGCAGGTCATCATGCAACGGAGCGATTTGGCGTTAAAATGTTAGGTGAATGGCTGCAAAAAGATTATGGATTTGAAGTGACTTTTATCGATATAGCTAATCCTGCCTAATTTTTGTAAGGATAAACACCAAGCCAGCTAAAAAGTATTAAAACCAAGGGTTATTACTAAACTGTGTCTTGTATTCTATATGATGATTGTTTATGCAAAATAAAATAGTAAGACACAGTTTATTTATCAATAATAATTAACTATTTTTTGGTTAAATCGCTATGAAAATCTCTTTGTTTATAGCCGGTATATAATTGACGGGGACGTGCTATTTTTAATTCTTCATCATGCATTTCGTTCCAGTGAGCAATCCAACCAATTGTACGAGCAATAGCAAAAATAACCGTAAACATGGTTGTTGGGATCCCTATTGCTTTTAAAATGATGCCAGAATAGAAATCCACATTGGGATAAAGTTTTTTCTCAATAAAATAGGGGTCATTTAGGGCTATATGCTCTAACTGCTTGGCGACTTCTAATATATTATCATTTAATTTAAGTTCTTTAAGTACTTCATCGCAGGTCTGTTTCATCACAGTTGCGCGGGGATCATAATTTTTATAAACCCGATGGCCAAACCCCATTAAACGGAAGGGATCATCTTTGTCTTTTGCCCGTTTGATAAATTTAGGAATATTTTCGACAGTTTGAATCTCTTCTAGCATGCGTAAACAGGCTTCATTGGCACCACCGTGAGCTGGTCCCCAAAGAGAGGCGATTCCCGCAGCAATACAAGCAAATGGATTAGCGCCAGAAGAACCAGCAGTTCTTACTGTTGAAGTTGATGCATTTTGTTCATGATCAGCATGCAGAATAAAAATGCGATCCATAGCCCGTTCTATGATTGGATTAACCTGATATTTTTCACAAGGTGTAGCAAACATCATATGAAGGAAATTTGCAGAATAAGAGAGGGAATTTTGTGGGTAAATAAAAGGTTGGCCAATAGAGTATTTATAACACATTGCTGCAACTGTAGGCATTTTTGATAGTAACCTAAATGCCGCTATTTCACGATGACGCGGATTATTAACATCCAATGAGTCGTGATAGAAAGCCGCTAGTGCGCCGGTTACACCACAAAGGATTGCCATTGGATGAGAATCACGACGGAAACCTTGCAAAAGCCGAGTAATTTGATCGTGGATCATTGTATGTTCGGTGACAATTTTTTTAAAGTTGTCATAGTCGTTTTGTGAAGGTTTTTCACCGTAAAGTAGTATATAACAAACTTCTAAATAAGTAGAATTGGTAGCCAATTGATCAATAGGATATCCGCGGTGCAAAAGAATACCTTTATCTCCATCTATATAGGTAATTTTAGACTCGCAGGATGCGGTTGAGGTAAAGCCAGGATCGTAGGTAAAATAACCTTTGGAGCCTAATCCCCGAACATCAATTACATCGATCCCAAGTGTAGGGTTTAGTACTTCAAGCTCAATTTTTTCTGCATCTTTATCGACTAATTCTATAGTCTTTTTTTCTTTGCCTGCCATTACGGGTCTCCTTAGCGCTAAAACGCAATTTCCGACAACCATGAAAGCATGATAAAACGCTTAGAAATTGCATGATATTTCATTTATTAAAAGGCTTGAATCATGTTTTTAACGAAGTTTTTATCAAATAAAATTTTTTATTAACAATTCATAATTTATTCTGTTCCTTATATATTTTAAATTATACCAACAATAACATTAGGTTTTTTTATGGATAACAATCTAGCATGTTTATTTTACATAATTTCTTCTTTTGTGTGGCGATAATCACTAATTAATTCAACTTAATCATATGTAAGATAAATGTTTGTTTCTTGTCAAATTACATTATCAATTTAATGACCGATGTTTAAATCGTGATCACACTCACTGTTCAAGCTAAATCTCTCCAAACATAATGTGTTGTAATTGTAATGGGCATGTGAAGGTCATATACTGAAAATGAGGTCTCCGGATTACCTTGTGGTAGGAGTACCCAGCGTTAATGAGTAACAACTTTTGCCAATATGTTAGGGATTAATTTATAAGCTGAGTTGTGCTTTGTTATCACGATCGCTGTTTGATTTCTGCTCCAGGTCCGGAGGTAGGAAAAGAATAAAGAGCTGTGTGGGCATAAATTGTGAAAAAACAAAGACCAATCAATCTTCAATTGCAGACAATTCATTTTCCGATTACTGCAATAGCTTCGATTTTACATCGTGTCTCTGGCGTTATTACCTTTATTGCGGTCGGTATTTTGTTATGGCTGCTGGGATTATCGCTTTCTTCACTGGAAGGTTTTCAATATGCTACTGAAATTATGGGTAGCTTTTTTATAAAATTCATTATTTGGGGTGTCTTGACTGCACTGATATATCATATTTGTGGCGGCATTCGTCATATGCTAATGGATTTTGGTTTTATCGATGAGAGTTTGTCTGTGGGACGTATTTCAGCGATAGTTGCGTTTATTATCACCGCTATTTTGTCGATCTTAGCGGGGGTTTTTGTATGGTAGTTAATGCATCAACATTAGGCCGCACTGGCACACAAGATTGGCTACTACTTCGTGCGTCAGCCATTATTATTGCCCTTTATACGTTTTATATTGTTAGTTTTATAGTCACAACTGATTTAAATTATACTGTTTGGCGGACTTTTTTTGTTTTTCCAATAACAAAAATTTTTACTATTTTAACGCTCATTTCCATATTAGTACATGCCTGGATAGGTTTATGGCAAGTATTAACCGATTATATTAAGTCAATTGCCGTGCGATTATCATTACAACTATTTTTTATTGTTATATTAATGACTTATTTAATTTATGGAACAATAGTAGTGTGGGGAGCGTAAATGAAATTACCAGTAAGAGAGTTTGATGCCGTTGTTATTGGTGCTGGTGGCGCTGGGATGCGAGCTGCGTTGCAAATTTCTCAGTTAGGTTTGTCATGTGCATTAATTTCTAAAGTTTTCCCGACACGTTCACACACCGTATCTGCTCAGGGCGGGATCACCGTTGCGTTAGGTAATACGCATGAAGATGATTGGCAATGGCATATGTATGATACTGTCAAGGGCTCTGATTATATAGGTGATCAAAATGCCATCGAATACATGTGCAAAACCGGACCTGAGGCCATACTAGAACTTGAGCATATGGGGTTACCATTTTCACGTTTAGACGACGGTCGTATTTATCAACGTCCATTTGGTGGCCAGTCAAAAAATTTTGGTGGTGAGCAAGCAGCTCGCACCGCGGCGGCGGCAGATAGAACTGGCCATGCCCTTTTGCATACTCTTTATCAACAGAATTTAAAAAACTATACCACGATTTTCTCCGAATGGTATTCACTTGACTTAGTTAAAAACCAGGATGGTGACATAGTCGGTTGTACCGCATTATGTATGGAATCCGGTGAGGTCGTTTATTTTAAAGCTAAAGCCACCATTCTTGCGACAGGTGGAGCGGGAAGAATTTATCAATCAACAACTAATGCCCATATTAATACCGGTGACGGTGTTGGCATGGCCGTCAGGGCAGGTGTGCCATTGCAGGACATGGAAATGTGGCAATTTCATCCAACTGGAATTGCTGGTGCGGGTGTATTAGTGACAGAGGGATGTCGGGGAGAGGGCGGCTATTTACTTAATAAAGATGGCGAGCGCTTTATGGAGCGCTATGCGCCTAATGCAAAAGATTTGGCTGGCCGCGATGTTGTTGCTCGCTCAATTATGATAGAGATCCGTGAAGGAAGGGGATGTGATGGCCCCTGGGGACCACATGTTAAATTAAAACTGGATCATTTAGGTAAAGAAGTGTTGGAATCACGATTACCCGGTATTCTTGAATTATCCAGGACTTTTGCTCATGTTGATCCAGTTAAAGAACCCATTCCTGTTATCCCTACTTGTCATTATATGATGGGTGGGATCCCAACTAAAGTTACCGGACAGGCATTGATGATTAATGAAAAAGGGGAAGATGTTGTGATCCCGGGGTTATTTGCTGTTGGTGAAATAGCTTGTGTTTCCGTTCATGGAGCAAACCGTTTGGGCGGAAATTCATTGCTTGATTTGGTGGTATTCGGACGTTCTGCCGGTTTACATCTGAAAGAATCTATACTGGAACAAGGCTCAATGCGTGATGCCAGTGAATCTGATATTGATGCGGCCTTAACGCGTTTAAATCGCTGGGATAATACACAAAGCGGTGAAGATCCGGTAGAAATTCGCAAAGCATTACAAGCCTGTATGCAACATAATTTTTCCGTTTTTCGTGAAGGCGATGCGATGGCTAAGGGCTTAGAAGAATTAAAGGTAATTCGTGAACGTTTGAAAAATGCCCGTTTGGATGATACTTCACGCGAATTTAATACCCAACGCATTGAATGTTTAGAGCTGGATAATTTGGTAGAAACAGCGTTTGCAATGGCAGAGGCGGCAAATTTTCGTACTGAAAGTCGGGGAGCACATAGTCGTTTTGACCACCCTGATCGTGATGATACAAATTGGTTATGTCATACGTTATATTTACCACAGTCTGGAACTATGACTCGCCGAGCAGTCAATATGCAACCTGAGTTACGTGATCCCTTTCCACCAAAAATACGTACTTATTAATGTGTGGCGTTAATAGTGTTGCGGAGAAAGTAGATTATGAAAATTGAATTTTCCATTTATCGTTACAATCCAGACGTCGATAATATGCCACGTATGCAAGACTACAGTTTGGAGATCGCTAAAGGCCGTGACATGATGTTGCTGGATGCTTTAATCCAACTAAAAGAAAAAGATCCTACTTTAGCATTTCGTCGTTCTTGTCGTGAAGGCGTTTGTGGTTCTGATGGATTAAATATGAATGGTAAAAATGGCTTGGCCTGTATTACTCCACTGTCAGCTTTGTGTCGTGATAAAAAAAAGGTTGTTGTGCGCCCATTGCCAGGCTTACCGGTTGTTCGTGATTTAATTGTGGATATGGCTCAATTTTATACTCAATATGAAAAAATTCGGCCTTACCTTATCAATGATGGCAAGAATTCACCAGCTCGTGAGTATTTACAGACTCCTGCACAACGAGAAAAATTGGATGGCTTATATGAGTGTATTCTTTGTGCTTGCTGTTCAACCTCATGTCCATCATTTTGGTGGAATCCAGATAAATTTATTGGTCCTGCCGGTTTATTAGCTGCTTATCGTTTTTTAATCGATAGTCGGGATACCGAAACCGATAACAGATTAGATAATTTAAATGACGCTTTTAGTGTATTTCGCTGTCATAGCATTATGAATTGTGTCAGTGTTTGTCCAAAAGGTTTAAATCCAACTAAAGCTATTGGGCACATTAAATCGATGTTATTAAAGCGTAGTGCATAGTTTTGGCAAAAATTCCCGTAATCGAAATGTTACGGGAAATAAAAAATGGAAAACTATTATTTAAAATTGATATTTATTTTATGTGGTAAATTACAGAAGGAACCTTTAAAAACCGGTTGCGGTTTTTAAAGGTTCTTATAAATAAGGGGAATTTAATTAAGCGCTCCTTTATTAATAATCGTGCATAGAACACGTTCAAAGAATCTTTATTGAAACCGTCTATATAAAAAGCGGTACTGTTAACTACGACGAAAACTAAAGCCTATAAGCTTAAGGGATCACAATGCACAACGGCGTAATGAAGGACTGGCTAGATTCAAGTTTTCTAGCTGGTGCAAATCAGTCTTATATCGAACAGCTTTATGAAGACTACTTAATTGACCCTAATTCCGTTAATGCAGACTGGCGAGACTTTTTTAATAAACTACCAGGTGCAAGCTCCAACGGTGAATACTCCCATTCTCAAACACGTGAATATTTTCGTTCATTGGCGAAAGATTCTACACGTTATCAAACTTCGGTTAGTGATCCGTCTTTGGATGCGAAGCAAGTTAAAGTCCTCCAATTAATAAACGCCTTTCGTTTTAGAGGACATCAAAATGCAAATCTTGATCCATTAGAGCTTTGGAAACAAGAAACTGTACCTGATTTAGATCCTGCATTTCATGACTTAACCGATGCTGATTTTGAAAAAACGTTCAATGTTGGTTCTTTTGCTATTGGCCAGGAAACAATGAAATTAAGTGAGCTGTATACTGCACTGAAGCGTATTTATTGCGCTTCAATTGGTGCCGAATACATGCATATTACTAATACTGAAGAAAAACGTTGGATCCAACAGCGCCTAGAACTGGCAACGCCGGTTAGTCAACAATTTAGCAAACAAGAAAAGATCCGCTTCTTATCAGAATTAACTTCAGCTGAAGGATTAGAGCGCTATCTTGGCGCAAAATTTCCTGGCGCAAAACGTTTTTCCCTTGAAGGGGGTGATTCGCTCATTCCCATGTTAAAAGATTTGATCCGTTATGCAGGTCATCAGGATACGCGTGAAGTCGTATTGGGAATGGCGCACCGTGGGCGATTAAATGTTTTAGTTAACATTTTAGGTAAGCAACCAAAAGAGCTGTTTGATGAGTTTGCAGGTAAGCATAAAGATCATTTAGGTACTGGTGATGTTAAATATCATCAGGGCTTTTCTTCTGATTTTAAAACAGAAGGTGCTTTGGTTCATTTAGCCTTGGCTTTTAATCCATCACATTTAGAAATAGTTAGTCCAGTAGTCATCGGTTCTGTTCGTGCTCGTCGTGATCGTTTAGATGAAGGTCGTAGTAATATGGTACTGCCCATTACTATCCATGGTGATGCAGCGGTAACAGGCCAGGGAGTTGTTCAGGAAATGCTGAACATGTCTCAGGCTCGTGGTTATGAGGTTGGCGGTACAGTGCGGATCGTGGTTAATAATCAGATAGGTTTTACCACATCCAATCCTAAAGATGCACGTTCAACACAATATTGCACTGATATCATGAAAATGGTGCAAGCACCCATTTTTCATGTTAATGCCGATGATCCAGAAGCGGTTGCTTTTGTTACTCGATTAGCATTAGATTTTCGCAATAAATTTAAACGCGATGTGGTCATTGATTTAGTTTGTTATCGTCGCCATGGCCATAATGAGGCGGATGAGCCGAGTGCTACCCAGCCAATTATGTATCAAAAAATTAAAAAACATGCGACACCGCGTAAAATTTATGCGGATAAATTGATAGCGGAAAAGACAGTTACTAGCGACGAAGTAACAGAAATGGTTAATCTTTACCGTGATAAGTTAGATCACGGTGATTGTGTCGTTGATGAATGGCGTCCAATGGGAACTGACTATTCGGTCTGGAAACCCTATTTAAATCATGAATGGAATGATGCTTACCCTGCTAAAGTTAAAAAGAAACGACTACAAGACTTAGCTAAACGTTTAAGTACTATTCCGGCAGAGATTGTCATGCAGTCTCGGGTTGAAAAAATTTACAGTGATCGCCTGGCAATGGCGAACGGTAAAAAATTGCTTGATTGGGGTGCAGCAGAAACTTTGGCTTATGCAACATTAGTTGATGAAAGGATACAAGTTCGTTTATCAGGTGAAGATGCCGGCCGAGGTACTTTTTTTCATCGTCATGCCGTTATTCACAATCAAACTAATGGTTCAGTTTACGTCCCTCTGGCTAATATACGTGAAAATCAAGGAATATTTGACGTCTGGGATTCCGTTTTGTCTGAAGAAGCGGTACTTGCTTTTGAATATGGTTATGCATCAGCCGAGCCACGGGTTTTGACTATTTGGGAAGCTCAGTTTGGTGATTTTGCTAATGTGGCGCAAGTAGTTATCGATCAGTTTATTAGTTCTGGTGAACAGAAATGGGGGCGATTGTGTGGATTGGTGATGCTGTTACCCCATGGTTATGAAGGACAAGGTCCGGAGCACTCCTCAGCCCGTTTAGAGCGTTATTTACAATTATGTGCGGAACAAAATATGCAAGTCTGTGTTCCGTCTACTCCAGCTCAGGTCTATCATATGCTCCGTCGTCAGATACTTCGTAATATGCGACGTCCATTGATTGTTATGTCACCCAAATCATTACTGCGTCATCCTCTTGCGGTTTCTAGTTTGGAAGAGTTAGCAAATGGTGAATTCCAGCCGATAATTAATGAAATTGATCCCATAGATGCGAAAAAGGTCAAACGTGTCGTTTTATGTTCAGGTAAAGTTTATTATGATCTACTTGAGCAACGTCGTGAAAACAAACAAAAAAATATCGCTATCGTGCGTATTGAACAACTATATCCATTTCCCCATAAAGATTTAGAAACTACGCTCAAGCCTTATGCGCATGTTCGCGATTTTGTCTGGTGTCAAGAGGAACCTCTCAATCAAGGGGCATGGTACTGTAGTCAGCATAATATTCGGGAAGCAATTCCAAAAGGTTCATTATTAAGTTATGCGGGACGCCCCGCATCTGCTTCACCAGCCGTAGGCTACGCGTCTGTTCATCAAGAACAGCAAAAAGCATTGGTTGATGATGCACTAAAAATAAATAAATTAAAGGATAGAAAATGAGTAACATAGAAATTTTTGTTCTTGATCTTCCTGAATCTGTTGCAGATGCTACAGTTGCAACTTGGCACAAGAAACCAGGTGATCGGGTAGAGCGTGATGAAGTGTTAGTGGAAATTGAAACGGATAAAGTTGTACTTGAAGTACCAGCAGCAGATTCAGGTATTCTGGAATCAATTTTAGAAGAAGAGGGAGCTACTGTTTTATCAAAACAGCTATTGGGTCGCATACATCTTAGTGATAGTACCGGGATTCCTGCTGAGGTAAAAGAGACTACTGAGTCAGCGTCAGCGAAACGCCAGACTGCTAGCCTTGAGGAAGAGAGTCATAGTGCACTAACACCGGCTGTCCGTCGTTTAATTGCAGAACATGATTTAAACCCGACCAATATCAAAGGTAGCGGCGTAGGTGGGCGTATAACGCGTGATGATGTTGAGAAATATATTAAAAACCAATCAACAGCAAGCGAAAATAGACCGATTAAGCAACAGAATGACGCATCTACAACGCCATCATCAACTTCTTCTCATCGAACTGAAAAACGGGTACCAATGATGCGTTTGCGTAAGCGTATAGCAGAGCGTTTACTGGAGGCAAAAAATAATACTGCCATGTTGACTACCTTTAATGAAGTTAACATGAAGCCTGTTTTTGATTTGCGTAAACATTATGGTGAAAGCTTTGAAAAGCGGCATGGTGTGCGTTTGGGTTTTATGTCTTTCTATGTGAAAGCAGTTGTTGAAGCCTTAAAGCGTTATCCTGAAGTGAACGCATCGATTGATGGTTCAGATGTGCTTTATCATAGTTATTTTGATATTAGTATTGCTGTTTCCACACCTAGAGGTTTAGTTACACCAGTATTACGTGATGCAGATGCGCTTAGCATGGCAGAAATTGAAAAGCGTATTAAAGAGTTGGCAGTTAAGGGGCGTGACGGCAAATTAACGGTTGAAGAATTGACCGGTGGAAACTTCACTATTACTAACGGTGGTGTTTTTGGCTCTTTAATGTCAACTCCGATCATTAATCCGCCGCAAAGTGCAATTTTAGGTATGCACGCTATCAAAGATCGGCCGATGGCGGTTGATGGTAAAATCGAAATCTTGCCAATGATGTATTTAGCACTTTCTTATGATCACCGTTTAATTGATGGACGTGAGTCTGTTAGCTTTTTGGTGACAATAAAGGACATGCTGGAAGATCCGGCTAGTTTATTGTTAGACGTCTAGATAACCAATTTAGAGTGAAGTTATTTACTCAGTCTGGAGCAAAGCTTGGTTAATTTTTTATTGACCAATGTTTAAATAAAAATATATAGAGAATTGTTAACTCTCTGTCAGGCTAAATTATGGATAGTGCATCATGAACTTACACGAATATCAGGCAAAACAACTGCTTGCGCATTATGGTTTGCCAGTACCGACAGGTTATGCTTGTAAAACAGCAAAAGAGGCAGAAGAAGCAACAACAAAATTGGGTAATAGTCCTTGGGTTGTAAAGTGTCAGGTACATGCTGGTGGTCGAGGCAAAGCGGGTGGCGTAAAAGTTGTTAATAATCGCGACGAAATCCGGCTATTTGCTGAGAAATGGTTAGGAAAACGCTTAGTGACTTACCAAACCGATTCCCATGGACAGCCCGTTAATCAAATTTTGGTAGAAGAAGCAACGGATATTGATAAAGAGCTTTATTTAGGTGCGGTGATAGATCGCGCTTCTCGTCGAATTGTCTTTATGGCATCGACTGAAGGTGGGGTCGAAATTGAAAAAGTTGCAGCAGAGACACCAGAACTTATTCATAAGGCTATTATTGATCCATTAACCGGCCCTATGCCTTATCAAGGACGCGAGCTTGCTTTTAAGCTAGGTTTGAGCGGCAAACAAGTCCAGCAGTTTACCCAAATATTTATCGGATTAGCGACAATTTTTCTCGAGCGTGATCTGGCTTTAATCGAGATTAATCCTCTCGTGATAACTAAGCAAGGGGATTTAATCTGTCTGGATGGCAAGCTTAGTGTGGATAGCAATGCACTATATCGCCAAGTAGAATTAAAGGAGATGCGTGATATTTCTCAGGAAGATCCCCGTGAAGCCCATGCGTCGAAGTGGGAATTAAACTATGTTGCTTTAGATGGCAATATTGGTTGTATGGTTAATGGTGCTGGTTTAGCCATGGGAACCATGGACATTGTGAAGTTACATGGCGGTGCTCCAGCTAATTTTCTTGATGTGGGTGGTGGGGCAACTAAAGAACGTGTAGCAGAAGCATTTAAAATTATCTTACCTGATGAAAATGTTAAAGCTGTTTTAGTCAATATTTTTGGTGGTATTGTTCGCTGCGATTTGATTGCTGATGGTATTATTGGAGCAGTTAAAGAAATTGGGGTAACAGTCCCGGTCATTGTTCGTCTTGAAGGCAATAATGCTGAGCTTGGATCACAAAAGTTAGCGGATAGTGGCCTAAAAATTACTGCTGCAACCAGCTTGACCGATGCGGCAGAAAAAGCAGTAGCAGCAGCGGAGGCGAAATAAGTAATGTCTATTTTAATTGATAAAAATACTAAAGTTATCTGCCAGGGATTTACAGGTAGCCAAGGAACTTTTCATTCAGAGCAGGCAATTGCTTATGGAACAAAAATGGTCGGTGGTGTGACGCCAGGTAAAGGTGGAACAACACATTTAGGATTACCTGTTTTCAATACAGTCCGTGAAGCTGTACAAGCAACAGGTGCAACCGCATCGGTTATTTATGTTCCTGCTCCATTTTGTAAAGATTCGATTCTTGAAGCTATCAATAGTGGTATGAAACTGATTATTACCATTACCGAAGGGATCCCCACGTTAGATATGCTAACGGTGAAAGCAAAGCTAGATGAAACTGGGGTAAAAATGATAGGACCGAACTGTCCAGGTATTATTACCCCGGGTGAATGTAAGATTGGTATCCAACCTGGACATATTCATAAACCGGGTAAAGTAGGTATTGTATCGCGCTCTGGTACATTAACTTATGAAGCCGTTAAGCAGACAACTGATGCAGGATTAGGGCAATCTACTTGTGTTGGTATTGGTGGTGATCCTATTCCGGGTTCAAATTTTATTGATATATTCAAACTATTCCAGGCAGATCCCCAAACTGAAGCTATCGTTATGATTGGTGAAATTGGTGGTACAGCGGAGGAAGAAGCGGCCACTTATATTAAACAACATATAACAAAACCGGTCGTTGCTTATATTGCCGGCGTAACAGCACCAAAAGGTAAGCGTATGGGGCATGCTGGAGCCATCATTGCTGGTGGCAAAGGTACTGCGGATGAAAAGTTTGCTGCATTAGAAGCAGCAGGTGTAAAAACTGTTCGTAGCTTAGCTGAGATTGGTGAAGCTGTTAAGCAATTAGTGACTAGTAAATAACCTGATTTCGACTATGATTAGTAAAAGCCACTCATAGATAGTGGCTTTTTTTATGTTTAGGCCGTGAGTAATGCTGGTAAACTTGATTTTTTCGATATTAAAAGTGGCATTATGTGGATTAAAAATATCCTATTGATCGTTTTTTTAATAGCGTTTTGGCAAGTTTTCCCAAGTCAACAACAAGTACATGGTTAAAATGAATTATTGCCTATTTTCTTGGCATGAACAAAACAATAAACAGCTATTTAATATATTGATGACTTTAATAAAAATTGATTTAAATCAAACAATAAAATAGATTTTATTTATTTTTTCGGTGAAATTGATCGTTGATCAAATTTAGTCAGTATTTAAATGTAGCGGTATGTTGATTTAATCGCAAAATTTCAATCTTAATCGTATTAAATCTATTTATTATAAGTGTATATAAGCGTACTATTATTAAGATGTTTGTTGTATTTTGATAAATTTTTTATCGTTATTTTAAGATGTATAAAGCTGGTAGTTATGAGGCTTTCATCTTTTGCATTATGAAAGTCAGGTCGCCGCAAGTCGGTGTCTTCCTGCTAGGAGCAAGGAGTTAAGATGTTTGATATTGTCGAACTGTCCAGGTTACAGTTTGCCTTAACTGCAATGTATCATTTCCTGTTTGTACCATTAACACTCGGTATGTCATTTTTACTAGCGATAATGAAAACGGTATATGTCATTTCAGGTAAACAGATATATAAAGATATGACAAAATTCTGGGGTAAGTTATTTGCTATTAACTTTGCCTTAGGTGTTGCAACAGGTTTGACCATGGAATTCCAATTCGGGACTAACTGGTCATATTATTCACATTATGTTGGTGATATTTTTGGTGCGCCATTGGCAATTGAAGGATTAATGGCGTTCTTCCTGGAGTCAACATTTGTTGGTTTATTTCTTTTTGGCTGGGATCGTTTAAGTAAAACCCAACATTTAGCTAGCACATGGCTGGTTGCGTTAGGTTCTAATTTCTCTGCGCTGTGGATCTTAGTTGCTAATGGTTGGATGCAAAACCCGATTGCGTCTGATTTTAACTTTGAAAGCATGCGGATGGAAATGCTCAGTTTTTCAGAATTAGTTTTAAATCCCGTGGCACAAGTTAAATTTGTTCATACCGTTGCCGCTGGCTATTGTACAGGTGCCATGTTCGTCTTAGGCATCAGTGCTTATTACTTACTTAGAGGCCGTGATCGACCTTTTGCTAAACGTTCTTTCGCAATAGCAGCAAGCTTTGGTATTGCTTCAGTACTATCTGTTATTGTTTTGGGTGATGAATCTGGCTATGAAATGGGTGATGTTCAGAAAACCAAGTTAGCCGCTATTGAAGCAGAATGGGAAACTCAACCGCCACCGGCTTCATTTAATCTTATTGCTGTGCCAAATAGCGAAAAAATGAAAAATGAATTCGCAGTAGAAATTCCATGGTTAATGGGAATTATCACTACCCGTTCTATTGATACCCCAGTTTTGGGTTTAAAAGATTTAATGGCGCAACATGAAGTTCGTATCCGCAATGGTATGAATGCCTATGCCCTGTTAAAAAAATTACAAGCTGGTGATAATGATCCTGCTATACGAAAAGCATTTCATGCGAATAAAAAAGATCTTGGTTATGGATTGTTGTTAAAGCGCTATACACCTAATGTTATTGATGCCAGCGAAGAACATATTAAAGCGGCCGCCAAAGATAGTATTCCTAAAGTCGGGCCTCTATTCTGGGCATTTCGCATTATGGTGGCTTGTGGTTTCTTAATGTTACTTATTTTTGCTTTATCATTTTGGTCTGTTATTCGTAACCGCATTGGTGAGAAAAAATGGCTTTTACGTTTAGCCATGTTTGGTATTCCATTACCATGGATTGCTGTTGAAGCAGGTTGGTTTGTTGCTGAATATGGCCGTCAACCGTGGGCAATTGGTGAAATTTTACCGACAGCGGTTGCACATTCATCATTAAGTAGTGCAGATTTACTTTTCTCGATGGGGCTAATATGTGGTCTGTATACTTTGTTCTTGGTTATTGAATTGTTCCTAATGTTCAAATTTGTACGTAAAGGGCCGAGTAGTCTTAAAACAGGTCGTTATCATTATGAGCAACAAAATATTTCAGCCCAAGACGCTTAGTAAGCAGGAGTCCATTCATGTTTGATTATGAAGTTCTAAGATTTATATGGTGGCTACTGATTGGTGTGTTGCTGATCGGTTTTGCCGTGACCGATGGTTTTGATATGGGCGTTGGTATCTTATTGCCATTTATGGGAAAAACTGATACTGAGCGTCGGATCATGATCAATTCAATCGCACCTCATTGGGATGGTAATCAGGTTTGGTTAGTTACAGCTGGTGGTGCACTATTTGCGGCTTGGCCGATGGTTTACGCTGCGGCATTCTCAGGTTTTTATGTTGCTATGATATTAGTCTTGGCTGCACTATTTTTCAGACCAGTAGGTTTTGATTATCGTTCTAAGCTTGAAAATTCCAAATGGCGCAATATGTGGGATCGTGGCATATTTATTGGTAGCTTTGTTCCTCCGTTGATCATTGGTGTTGCTTTTGGTAATTTGCTACAGGGCGTTCCTTTTACAGTTAATGACCTATTGTATTTGAATTATACCGGGACTTTCTTTGGTTTACTCAATCCTTATGGCTTATTAGCAGGCATTATTTCTATTATGATGATAATCACCCAAGGCGCGACTTATCTCCAAATGCGCACGCTAGGTGAATTACATCTACGTTCACGTAATATCACTTATATCACCGCCTTTTTCACCTTAATTACTTTTGCTGGAGCTGGTTTTTGGTTGATATATGGAATTGATGGTTATGCGGTTAAAAGTACAATTGATACCTACGCTGTTTCTAATCCGTTACATAAAGAAGTAGCAAAAGAAGCAGGGGCATGGTTGGTTAATTTTAATAATAATCCAGGACTATGGACATTACCGGCACTTGGCTTATTTTTTCCAATACTGACTATCCTATTTACCAAGCTTGATAAAGCAGGATGGGCATTTTTATTTTCATCACTGACAATTGCTTGTATTATTTTAACTTTCGGTATTAGTATGTTCCCATTCATTATGCCTTCAAATATACAGCCTAATGCCAGTTTGACGATTTGGGATGCTACGTCGAGCTTATTTACATTGCAAGTGATGACAGTTGTTGCCATCATTTTTGTGCCAATTATATTGGCGTATACTACCTGGTGTTATTACAAAATGTTTGGTCGAATTGACAAAACGCATATTGAAAATAACAAACATTCATTATATTAAGGAGCGAATGGCATGTGGTATTTTGCTTGGATTTTAGGAACGCTTCTTGCCTGTAGTTTCGCTGTTATTGCAGCTCTGGCTATCGAACAGGTTGAGGCTAATGCTGCTAACAAAGCTAAACATACTGGTGAATGATAATGGTAGATAAAATCTACTCATCAATGCATAAGGGTCCGTTTCGGATCCTTATTCTCTTTATGGCATTTGCCATGGCTTTTTGTGTGGTCTGGGATCCAACCTTATTTGCCTCAAATACCAGTTCTCTTTCTATATGGCAGGGGTTATTGCTCATTTGGGCAACATGTAGTGGGATAATTTTTGGTATTGGGTTTTTACCTAAAAATGCGTTTTGGCGTTATCTTTTTCATCCTTTACCTGCTGTTTTGATCCTAGCTTGTGGATTATTTTATTTCTTTCGTATTAGTTTCATTTCATAAGATAAGTTTATATTTCACTATTTTTTTGTAACTTTATTTATAAATCATTCCAATAGATGATTCACTTAAGTATAGTGACGGGTAATTTATTGATAGCAAGGGGAGTAAAAATATGCTGTTTTGCTGGCCTATCCGTATTTATTATGAGGATACTGATGCGGGAGGTGTAGTTTATCATGCTCGTTATGCGCATTTTTTTGAACGTGCGAGAACGGAAATGTTGCGAGAAAAAGGATTTGAACAGCAGAAATTACGAAAAGAAAATATAGCTTTTGTCGTACGTAAAATGACAATTGACTATTTACACCCCGCTAAATTGGATGATTTATTGACCGTTGAAACCACAATTACCTATGTTCAACATACATCATTGGCTTTTCTTCAACGGTTAATTAATCAGCAAGGGAAAGAAATTTGCACAGCAGAAATAGTTATTGTTTCAATTGATACATTTAAAATGAAGCCAACTAGGCTTCCTGAGTCTATTGTCGCGGAGTTTAAGCAGTGACTGACATGAATATTTTAGATTTATTCTTAAAAGCGAGTTTTTTGGTTCAACTTATCATGTTGATTCTAATAGGATTCTCTATTGCTTCTTGGGCAATTATTATTCAACGAAGCAAAATTTTAAATGCCGCAACCCGAGAAACGGAAGCTTTTGAGGATCGTTTTTGGTCTGGTATTGAGCTATCGCGTCTCTATAAAGAATGCCAGGATCGGCGTGATGCATTAACGGGAGCAGAACAGATTTTCTATTCTGGATTTAAAGAGTTTGCTCGTTTACGTCAAGCCAATCTTCATACACCAGAAGCGGTGATGAATGGTGCTTCTAGAGCTATGCGAATATCGATGAATCGTGAGTTAGAATCATTAGAGACGCATATTCCCTTTTTAGGTACTGTAGGATCAATAAGCCCCTATATTGGATTATTTGGTACCGTTTGGGGAATTATGCATGCTTTCATTGCATTAGGCTCGGTTAAACAGGCAACATTACAAATGGTCGCCCCAGGTATTGCTGAAGCGTTAATTGCAACGGCAATCGGCTTGTTTGCGGCTATTCCAGCAGTGATGGCATATAACCGACTAAACCAGCGGGTCAATAAATTGGATCAAAGTTATGACAATTTTATGGAAGAATTTTTAGCCATCCTGCATCGCCAAGCTTTTGCTTCTGAAAAGCAATAAATGCGGAGAACAGAAAGATGGCACGGACTCGACATAGGCGTGAACTGAAATCTGAAATTAACATCGTTCCTTTATTGGATGTACTGTTAGTATTGTTATTGATTTTTATGGCAACGGCGCCGATTATCTCGCAAAGTGTGAAAGTGGAATTACCCGATGCGACTCAATCAAAAATTGTGTCAGGTAGTGATAATCCGCCGATTATTCTTGAAGTCTCTGGAGTAGGGCAATACAGTGTCATTATTGATGGCCATCGAGAAGAGCTTTTACCGCCAGAACAGATTGCAGCAATAACAAAAGCCGCATTGGCAAAAAATCCGCAGGCCATTTTTTTAATTGGTGGCGCTAAAGATGTACCATACGAAGAAGTTATTAAAGCGCTGAATATACTTCATCAAGCTGGCATCAAATCGGTTAGTTTTATGACTCAGCCTATTTGATGTAATTGCATAATTACTTGTTTGGAAATCTGTTGTGAGAAAGACAAAAGAGCAAAAAAATAAATTGAGTCGCTCTGTGGTACTCTCTATTATATTCCACGTTTTGTTATTTGGTTTTATTATTTTGGGTTCATTGGATGAAATTATTAAGCTTGGTGGCGGTGGTCAAGGCGGTGAAGTGGTTGATGCGATCATGGTTGATCCCGGCGTAGTAATAGAACAGTATAACCAGCTACAACGGCAGCAAAACAGTGCCAAACAAGCCGATGCTGAGCGTAAAAAACGTCTTCAACAGCAAGAAGAAGAACTCCGAAAACAGCAGGAAGAAGAACAAAAACGCTTAAAAATGGTTGAAGAGGAGCGTATAAAAATAGCAAGAGAAGCCGAGCAGCAACGCAAGCAAGCAGAAGAAGCGGCCCAGAAAGCCAAGGAGCAACAGAAAATTGCTGAAGAAGCGGCGGCTAAAGCTAAAGCAGAACAAGAACGGCTAGTAAAAGAGCAGGCAGAGGCAAAAGCGAAAGCTGAGGCTCAAGCTAAAAAAGAAGCTGAAATAGCTAGGGCTAAAGCACAAGCAGAGGCAAAAGAAAAAGCTGAAAAAGCCGTTAAGGCACTGGCAGCTAAGAAAAAAGCAGATGCGGCTAAACAGGCTGCTGCGGTTGACTCTCTGCTTGGTGGATTAACTGCTCAACAACCAACTCAGCAAACGGGAGGGGCAGCAGCAGCGGGTCAAGGAGGAAATAGAAAAAGCGGGGCATCCAGTTCGGATGTGGCTAATTATGTAGGTAAAATCAAAGCCGCAATTGAAAGCAAATTTTATGATGCTGATATTTATCGCGGTAAAACATGCGAATTAAGCATAAAGCTCGCTCCTGACGGCATGTTAATTAGTATTGCAGCTAAAAGTAATACAGCAAATGATCAACCACTCTGTGACGCCGCGATACGTGCAGCCAAAACAGCGACAATGCCTAAACCGCCTAGTCGTAGTATTTATGATGCATTTAATGAGCAGGGAAGTACTTTAGTATTCAAGCCTTAGTTAATGAATGTTATGAATAGCATAAGGCTAGGAAAATTAACAAAAGTTTTTCAGTTATCTGGTTTTGTGCATTCACCTTTGTTAATATTCAAATTAATTATTACGGACGTGAATACGTGATAAGGGAGAAAAAATGAAGCAGGCATTTAAATTATTGTTAGGTTTTCTAATATTATGGGCGGCATGTGCTCAGGCAGAAATTCGGATTGAAATTACCCAAGGTATCAATACTGCACAGCCTATTGCTATTGTGCCTTTTAAATGGACTGGAACAGGTACTTTACCCGATGATGTAGGACAAATTGTTGCTGCAGATTTACGCAATAGCGGTAAATTTAATCCTATTGATCCCAGTCATATGCCCCAACAACCAACTACCGCATCGGAAGTCACACCGAATGTTTGGACGGCATTAGTTATTAATGCAGTTGTTGTTGGTCAGGTACAACCAGCTGCTGATGGTCAGTACATTATTAGTTATCAACTGGTTGATGTGGTGAATTCTCCTGGCGCAGTATTGACGCAAAACCAATTAAAAGTGGCAGCCAAATGGCTACGCTATGCGGCACATACTATTAGCGATGAAGTCTTTGCCAAATTAACCGGTATTCGAGGTGCATTTCGTACACGTATCGCTTACGTGGTTAAAACTAATGGTGGAAAGTTTCCTTATGAATTAAGGGTCTCAGATTATGATGGTTATAATCAATTTACTGTCCACCGCTCGCCTGAACCGCTGATGTCGCCAGCTTGGTCGGCTGATGGTGAAAAATTAGCTTATGTAACCTTTGAAAGTGGTAGTTCAGCATTAGTTATGCAAACGTTAGCGACAGGCGAAGTCCGCCAGATTGCTGCTTTCCCGCGTCATAATGGTGCTCCTACCTTCTCCCCCGATGGAAGCAAACTTGCTTTTGCCCTTTCAAAGAGCGGAAGTTTAAATCTTTATGTAATGGACTTGGCCAGTGGTCAAACTCGCCAAATAACAGATGGTCGTAGTAACAATACTGAACCTAGTTGGATGCCAGACAGCCAAACGCTGATTTATACTTCTGATCAAGCAGGGCGTCCACAAATATACAAACTAAATATTAATGGTGGTGTGCCAGAGCGTATTACTTGGGAAGGCAACCAAAACCAGGATCCAAGCGTCAGCCCTGATGGTAAATTTATGGTAATGGTGAACTCGAGTAATGGTAAACAGCACATTGCTAAACAGGATCTGGCAACGGGTAACGTTGAATATTTGACGGATACGTTTCTGGATGAAACGCCGAGTATCGCACCTAATGGTACTATGGTAATTTATAGTGCCTCACAAGGGTTAGGTACTGTATTACACCTGGTGTCAACGGATGGGCGTTTCAAAGCGCGTCTGCAGGCGACTGATGGAAAGGTTAAATTTCCTGCCTGGTCGCCGTATTTGTGATGCATAATAATAAGTATGGCAATAATAATTAAAGGATCGAACAAGATGCAATTGAATAAAGTGCTTAAATTGCTTAAAGGGCTAATGTTAGCGTTACCTATGATAGCCGTTGCAGCATGTAGCTCAAAAAAGGGCAATGACAAAACGGGTGCTGAAAACAATGTAGCAAATAGCAATGCTAGCTTGACAGCTGAGCAACTTGCTAGTCAGCAAATGCAAGAATTGCAAAGCAACAACATTGTTTACTTTGGCTTTGATAAGTATGATGTTACCCCAGAATATGCACAGCTGTTAGATCAACATGCAACTTTCCTACGCGGTAACCCTTCAGTTAAGATTACTGTGGAAGGGCATACTGATGAAAAGGGTACACCAGAGTATAATATTGCACTTGGTGAGCGCCGTGCTAATGCTGTAAAAATATATTTGCAGAGTAAAGGCGTAAACGGTGAGCAAATTGCTATCGTATCTTATGGTAAGGAAAAACCGGCTATACAAGGTAATGACGAATCGGCATATGCCAAAAACCGTCGTGCGATACTTGTGTATTAAGAGTATTATATGAACAGTAACTTCAGGCATCTTTATTTGAGTCTGTCGTTATTGGTTGGCGTAGCGGCTCCAGTAGTCGCTACCGCCCAAGCGCCAATCATTAATGTCGGCTCAGGCTCTACAAGTGATCGTCTAATGCAAATTGAGACAGCGGTCAATTCTCAAGGGCAGTTATTATATCAAATTCAGCAGCAGTTATCGGATGCTCAGCGGGATGTTGATACATTGCGTGGTCAAATTCAGGAAAACCAATATCAATTAAGTCAAGTTATTGAGCGACAAAAAGATCTCTATACGCAGTTGGATTCATTGACGACTGGTTCAAATAAAGTCAAGGCAAGTACCGACAGTGGTAATAGTAATAATGCTGTTGTCAAGGCTAAACCAGCAAATGAAAAAGCTGAGTATGATGCAGCCGTTGCACTAGCAATAAAGAGCAAATCTAAACAGCAGATTGCGCAGGCAATTAGTTCTTTTCAGCATTTTATCAAAACTTACCCTAAATCTAATTATCAGCCTAATGCGAATTATTGGCTCGGACAATTGAATTATAATCAGGGGAACAAAGATGATGCGGCTTTTTATTTTGCTACCGTTGTTAAAAATTACCCTAATTCAGCCAAAGGGGCAGAATCCCTTTATAAAGTAGGATTACTGATGCAAGAAAAAGGGCAAAATGATAAAGCACGTGTTGTTTATCAACAGGTGATTAAAGCATATCCTAATAGCCCTAGTGCGAAATTGGCAGAAAAAAAATTAGCGTCACTCTAATGAATAACCCCGAAGTATTTATTGCTATCTATTTCGGGGATAATTGTATGATTAATAAACATTTGAATTCTTTTGGTAAAAAAAACATTGCACCCTTAGCAAAAATAAGTAATATACTCCGCCATCACCTCAGGTAACTTCAGATGGGTCGTTAGCTCAGTCGGTAGAGCAGTTGACTTTTAATCAATTGGTCACAGGTTCGAATCCTGTACGACCCACCATCTAACAATACCTTGTTACTTTCCAAAGAAACAGAAATAACACATAGCACTGTGAGTACAGGATGAGAAGCTGTGTAGGTTCGAGCCGAGCGAAGCGAGACAGCGTTGTGCGAAGCACAACGACCCGCAGGGCGAGGCCATAGGCCGAGTTATCCAGTACGACCCACCATCTAACAATATCTTGTTACTTTCCAAAGAAACAGAAATAACACATAGCACTGTGAGTACAGGATGAGAAGCTGTGTAGGTTCGAGCCGAGCGAAGCGAGACAGCGTTGTGCGAAGCACAACGACCCGAAGGGCGAGACCGTAGGCCGAGTTATCCAGTGCGACCCACCATCTAACAATAAACTAGTTGCTGAATAGAGACTTGCATTTTTTGTCACGCTATTGAGAATAAAAAGAGGTTTAACTTAGAGAATAAAGGTTTGAAATGATCAACAAAGAGCGGCTGTTACGAGATAATCGTTTATGT
>NZ_NHNG01000080.1:0-2678 GCF_002287155.1 Arsenophonus sp. ENCA | reverse complement strand
TCATTGATGTATTAAAACAACAAATACAGACCACAAAAGAAAAAATAAGAAATCATATTAATAGCGATCCTGATTTAAAGAAAAACAAAGCGTTGCTGGAAAGCATACCTGGAATTGGTGAAATACTGAGTGCGAGTTTACTGGCTTATATCGGTAATATGTCAAAATTTAGCAACAGTAAAGAAGTCGTGGCCTATGTTGGTCTTAACCCAAAACTGCATGAGTCTGGTTTATTTAAAGGACGTAGTCGCCTATCAAAACGAGGTCATACAGAGCTCAGAAAAGCATTATACATGCCGGCTTTATCTGCCATTTCCTGTAACCCTATAATAAAAGCACAGTGGCAGCGGCTCGTATCACGTCACAAAGGAGGTAAAGTAGGCATCTGTGCGGCAATGCGAAAATTACTCCAATTAGCTTATGGTGTCTTAAAATCTGGCATCCCCTTCGATGAGAATATAGCTCTTGTATCATGATAAGAAAGACGGTATCTGGGATCCGTTGAGCCTGGGCCAGTATTGGATCCTTTTTTAGGCAGTGGGACAACGGCAGTGGCTGCAGAAAAACTGGCATATCCCTGGTTAGGAATAGAAAAATCCGCCTCCTATCTGAAGTTAGCCCAAAATAGACTCCATGATTTTTTATTGCCATGATGAAAAATTTTGTGGGGCAATTATCATGACGATTAACAAGATTTAAAAGCGAATTTCCCCTCAATGTTAGTTTCACTATGTGTAACTGAATCACCCTGACTTGTCCCAGATAGATCCAGTTTGTCCCAGGTAGATCCACATTTATCGCACGTTTCCCGTTTAAATATCTCACGTCCTATCAGCGTAGGGTGTCTGTCACCGCTGATAGTGTCCACTTAAATTTTAATGGACACTATCAGCGCTGGATTGACGATGATCTGACAAACGTCCTACACGAGGCGCTTCCGTGTAACTTGCTATTTTTTCGACAAAAAACGGTGCTTTCAGGGTGTTAAACCGTTTCGTATGTTCTAATGCCGTCCGCAACCTTATCTCTCTCATGTTTTTTTCCAAACGAAAAGTTTAGCGCAGCAGCCTCTAAGCGCTTGATGCTCCGTTTGTCGTATTGTTGAGTCGTTACCACGCTGGCGTGACCCAGAGCTTCTTTCACTGTCAGTATATCTTCGCCATTTTCCAGTAGTAATGAAGCGTAGGAGCGCCGTAAATCATGCGGTGTGAATGATTTAAGTGACAGTTTTGTAACGAGTTGTTTAATAATAAAGCCAATTCCGTTTGTGGTAAGGCTGTCACTGGTTACATCATCGTTTTTTCGTATCCGAGTAAATAGTGGTCCACTATGATCGCCCCTCACCGTGTCTACCCACAGACACATTCGCTTGGCAGTTTCAGGCGGCATATAGTTGATCCGCTCCTTGTTGCCTTTCCCGTGTATGTCGATTTTGTTATTTTCAAAATCAATATGGTCTATATCGAGGTCAGCCACTTCTGAACGCCTCAACCCACAGCCGAACATGAGCGATATGAGCGCAGCATCCCGTATCGCAGCTCCCGTAGTCTGAATATCCAAAAAAGTAAAAAGCCGTTTAATTTCAGTACATTCCAGCATTCTGCCCCGACTTATCCGTGCGCCCCTAATTCTCTTTATGTTTTTTACATCATGGTAATTGTCTGCATCCATCAGTCGTGACGCTCTGGCTTCTTCGGCAACCCCTTTGATAGCACAGAGAATGAGGTTAATGGTGTTTGGGGCTTTGTGTTCGTTCAGTAGCCGTTGGAGAACCACCTGTATCATATCCCTCGTCAGCGAGGACCAGTCAAAATGCAACGGTTCGTTGCACCCGAACATGGAAGAAACGGTAGTCAGACAGGAACGCATCGTTTTTTGGCTCTTCTTTGATCTCAACCGTAACAAATAACTCAGTGCAGGATTGTTCGGTGATTTCGTTCCGTTTTTTACATGACCGATTGTTGTTACAGCATCACATAAAATCAACTCATTCATAACGCTCTCCGTGAACCCGAAATCTTCACTCGAAAAAAAGAAAATTTTTGACGTATCAATTCTCTAAAATTCCTCTACTACCCCCTAAAACGCTCATAGAATTTTCCTTACTGTATTAAATACATTTTAACCAAGTAACGTTGCTTTTAAAAATCCGTCAACAAACGGACTTGTCACTCTGTTTATTAGCCACTTAATTAAGTATTGGCTCTATTTTTTTCTGCACCTTATTAGCCCAATTTTCGGAGTTACCGCAATCGTTTTCTGCAACCACTAGCCGTAACACCTTGCTGTAAACACTCGCACCAACCATATGCTTGACGCTGTTCAGATACCCGTAGAGTGCGTCAGTCACAATCACATCGTCTGGACTCAGGGTTTGACCGCAAACCCGACTGCGGATCTGAATAATGTCGTTTACTACGCTCATACATTCAGGGCAGCTTTGCTTGTAGGCGGTCAAATCCTTGTAGGTATACCCTTTTGTACCTTGTTTTTGGGAATAGTCTTCTACAGTTGCTGACCCGATGCCAGCGCAAAGGAGAATGAAAAGCAGAGTTAATTTTGTCTTTTTCATTTTCATTTCCGTGCGAATTAATTGGTCTTTGTGGCGTTTAAATAACGAATGTCTTCTTCAATCTGCTGTTCGGCAGTATCTAATACCTTTTCCAGTTCTTCCGGCG
>NZ_NHNG01000055.1:0-2692 GCF_002287155.1 Arsenophonus sp. ENCA | reverse complement strand
TTTAGTTTTCTCATTGAAATAGGTACTGTTGGCATAGGTATTCTCTACCCTCATATGGCAAAGAATACAGTTCAACACACCTGTGATAATTAGAATAACATTGATGGAGATCACCGAATAACAAAATGGGCCAAAAGTGATCTCCATCGATGTTATTAAGCGATCTGGTTAAATGTTATTAGCTGATCTCCATCAATGTTATTGGGTGATCTGCATGCATGGTAATATGCATATTACTTTTTATTCTGCGGGAATCTGATCCCTTGCTCTATCAATCTGTTGATGGCAACGGATTCTTTACCGCCCATGGCCAATGGACTAAGCATATAAAACTAATCCGTTACATTAATACTCAGCAATACACTAATCATCACGATCCCGAAGTTATTTTACGTTGTGAACGCATTCGCAAACAATTCATGTTAATTAGTGGATTAAGTATTATTGTTTTTATAAGTTTAATATGGGCCATTTGGTGATATTAATGGACTCAAATAATATTTAAATGATATAGATAATATATTATTCAATGAAAAAAATACCGATGCCAAATTAAGCATCACTATTTTTGTTATATAGTTTGTCTGACATTTCTATATAAATTTTAATGATATCCAATAAAACAAACCAGAAAGTATAATAGAAATAGGTAATGTAAATAACCAAGCCAGTAATATATTTTTAATTGTTTTAGCTTGTACACCACCACCATCAACAACCATTGTACCGGCTACTGCAGAAGATAAAACTTGTGTTGTTGATACAGGCATACCAGTATAACTTGCAACACCAATCGAAACTGCCGCAGTAACTTGAGCAGAAACACCTTGCGCATAAGTCATACCTTTTTTACCAATCTTTTCACCAATCGTTATAGCAACACGTTGCCAACCAATCATAGTACCGACAGAAAGCGCCAAAGCAACGGCAATAATAATCCACAGTGGCGCATACTCCACTGTATTAAGCAAATCGTTACTCAAGTTACGCAGAAAACGAGCATCCGAAGAGGACGTCTCTGGTAGTTTAGCTACATCTAATGCTGTATCCGATAAACACATTAATAATCGACGCATTTGATTACGTTGCTCAGGTTTTAGTGCTGAATAACTTTGAATATCCGTCAACATCAGTGATGTCTGTTTTAGCACAGTAATAGGACGTGAATTATCACAATGGAATTTCTCATCTAAAATTTCCAATTCCGACTCATGTTGTGACTTATTAACAATATGTTTTACCGCTGACTGATGCTCTTCATAATAATGTTGTAGATGCACTATCGCGTCATGGGTACGAGTTATATCATAACCACTGGCATTCATATTAAGCACAAACCCAGCAGGCGCCACGCCTATTAACACCAGCATAATAAGACCAATACCCTTCTGACCATCATTAGCACCATGAGAAAAACTGACGCCAACGGCAGATAAAATCAATGCAGTACGTGTCCAAAAAGGGGGTTTTCTTTTACCATCTTTCTTCTCTCGCTCAGCCGGTGTTAAATGAATACGACGACGTTTTTTCGTACCACTCCAATAACGGCGTAAAAAGAAAATTAGCAATCCAGCTATAACAAAACCAATAGTAGGAGAAAGGATGAGGGAAAGAAAGATTTCAATAACTTTTGGGATGTTCAATGCATCCACTATAGAGGAGTCGGTCACTAATGCATTGGTTAAACCAACACCAATAATGGCACCTATTAATGTATGTGAACTAGAAGCCGGTAACCCCAAATACCAGGTACCCAAATTCCAAATAATGGCCGCCAATAGCATGGAAAAAACCATTGCCAGGCCATGAGCAGAACTTACATTCAAGAGAAGATCTGTTGGCAATAGATGCACAATAGCATAAGCAACACTCAAGCCACCTAAAATAACGCCAAAAAAGTTAAAAACACCAGCCATAACAACCGCAAATTGAGTTCGCATTGCTCGAGTATAGATAACCGTTGCTACTGCATTTGCGGTATCATGGAAACCATTAATTGCTTCGTAAAATAGCACAAATAATAGCGCTAGTATTAATAACAGACCGGTGTAAAAATCCAAACCAGTAAATAAATGTAGCATAAACCTTAAGCCAATTTGTTGAATATGAACTCAATGCATTATCAGTGACAAACGTTAGCGGTGGAAGCAAAATCTACATCTTTTTTGACTTTAATTGACAAAAAAAACAAATAAAACAAAAATATTCTTTACTTTCATTAAGTTAATAAAATAAAGAATATGTAGATTTATAGTGCTTACTAACATTTGTCCACACAAATTTAAATCGTAATAAATATTTTACGCTATTTAATAAAAAACGCGCTATTTGTATTATTAATAAATATCTTTTCAGATAAAAGAGAAATTTTGTGGAAAAATTTGACGTAATCATTATAGGTGCAGGAGCGGCCGGTCTATTTTGTGCAGCCAATGCAGGCCAAAAAGGGTTAAAAGTACTGATATTGGATAATGGCAAAAAAGCGGGTAGAAAAATTTTAATGTCTGGTGGCGGACGATGCAACTTCACCAATCTTTATATTGATCCTAATGCTTATATATCTACTATACTCGATTAACTTGAAGTTGCATTTTTCAGCGTCTGGAAGTTGTCATTAATCCGGCGCGACAAGGCTCCGTCCAATCCCGGTAATATATTACGGAAAAAGTGGTGTATTTCCTGCCGAAACGCT
>NZ_NHNG01000646.1:0-2708 GCF_002287155.1 Arsenophonus sp. ENCA | reverse complement strand
AGCGCGGTGGTCCCACCTGACCCCATGCCGAACTCAGAAGTGAAATGCCGTAGCGCCGATGGTAGTGTGGGGTCTCCCCATGTGAGAGTAGGGAGCTGCCAGACTTTAATTTAATGCTAATGGGAAAGACCATTAGTGAAATGGATCGGGTGGTGCGGTAGTTCAGTTGGTTAGAATACCGGCCTGTCACGCCGGGGGTCGCGGGTTCGAGCCCCGTCCGCACCGCCACCTATTAGGGGCGTAGTTCAATTGGTAGAGCACCGGTCTCCAAAACCGGGTGTTGGGAGTTCGAGTCTCTCCGCCCCTGCCATTTACGGCTTTATAGATAATATTATTAAATATTAAAAACCCAGTTTAACAGACTGGGTTTTTTTATGAGTCGCCCAAAGCCATTTTAATTTCTAGTTATTAAAATTGATGTATTTCTGTCCTATCATATTATTTTTGATAAATATTAGATACAAAAAAACTAGGATCTTTTTTTGTACTTTTAGCCATAATAGATATTTTTTGTTAATGATAGGTCATGCAACTAAAAGTTTATATTTTACTTATTCATAATTAGTTATTCTTAATAGATATTTTTGCTAATTTATCAATAAACGTCTCTTGTCCATTATTTTGTAACCAAATAGCATAAATTGGTTTGCTGTAGACAACTTTCGATAGTGTTTTTAATTCATGATATTGATTAAGCCAATGAATTGGTAAAACAGAGGCAGATTTTGTTGGATATAATAGCTCCCGCGCAAGATTAGCCGATGTTGTAAGTAGTGTCGGCGAATTTTCAACTAAAGATGATTTTTCAGTGGTATTGAAATCAAGACTCCATTCAAGTTTGATGTAATTGAATCTCGACAGGGTTAAATTTTTTTTATTTGTCATTAATTGTAATTTTATTTCACCAATAATGGCGCTTTCAAATTCATCCATTTTTGGCGGTTCGATTGCAATAAGTAAATCAAGTTCGCGTGAATGAAGCTGTTTTACTAAAGATTGTCGCGTGGATATTCTGCATTCAAGATGAAGCTCTTTGTGTTTTTGATAGATAAGTTGTATCCAATTTGTTAAGCATCCTTCCCATAGTGATATTGTTGAGCCTATTGAAAATTCTGTGTGTAATGATTGATGAGAAATTTCTTTTTTAGCTTGTAGCCAGGTATTTATTAACGATTCAGCGTAGGGAATCAAACGTTCGCCTGAGGCAGTTAAACGAATATTATTGCGATGACGGGCAAATAAAATAGTACCTAATTGCGTTTCTAATTGACGTATTCGAAAACTTACCGCTGATTGTGTTAGGTATAATGATTCGGCTGCTCGACCAAAATGTCGGGTTTTACTAACTTCTAAAAAAGTTTTTAATAATTCAGTATCCACAGGAATCTCCAAAATTTTTAATCTTAACGATTTAAATGTTTTGTTTTACAGAATGCAATTGCTAACTAATACTCCGCGCCATAATGAGTGTGACATTAAAGAGGTAGGAGTGTGTTAGATGGCAGAAAGCTTTATCACGACTAATCGTTTTTTTGATAATAAAAATTATCCTCGAGGTTTTTCTCGTCATGGTGATTTCACCATTAAAGAAGCTCAGTTGTTAGAATGTTGCGGTCAAGCTTTCAATGAACTTGATTTAGGTAAGCGTCAACCTCAGACAGAAGAAGAAAAACTTTTTGTTGCTATGTGTCGCGGTGAACGCGAACCTGTGACACCAGAAGAAAAAGTATGGTCTAAGTATATGACTCGTATTAGCCGACCTAAGCGTTTTCATACCTTATCTGGAGGTAAACCACAACTGGATCCCTCAGAAGACTATACCGATACTGATGATTAATATCATCATAGTTCTAAAAAAGGGGGTTTTAATACCCCTAATTATTCAATTTGTTTTTGTAATTGAATAATTAGCTTATCCATACTGCGATAGCTAATTGCTTCAATAATATCAATTTTTTCAATTTGTTGTTGCTGTTTTAAATCGGCAATGGTCCGTGAGACTTTCAGTATACGATGCCAAGCTCTGATTGAGAGGCCAAGTTTATTTAATGTTGTTTCTAAAAAAAGGGCGTCATTTGGTTTTAGTTTACAAAAAAGTGCAGCTTCTTTGCTATTTAGTTTTGCATTAATTTTACCTGAACGTTCAATTTGTTGCTTTCTTGCCTGTATTACACGCTGTTTTATATCGAAACTGGTTTCATTTGTAGGTGTAGAGTGGCTTAAAGTACCTAGCGGTAACAGAGGTACCTCTATAGAGAGATCAAAACGATCTAAGAATGGTCCAGATATCTTTAATAACGGAGGATCTGTTTTGGGCTGGCTCGGTTATATATGCCTTTATAGTGGCCCATAGCGCTGGGATTTAAGGCGGCAATAAGTTGAATATTGGCTGGGAAATTAACTTTAGCTTTTGCACGTGAAATTATTATTTCTCCAGACTCTAGCGGTTCCCTAAGTGAGTCGAGCACTTTTCGTTCAAATTCGGCGAGTTCATCAAGAAATAAAATGCCATTATGGGCTAAGGATATTTCTCCCGGTTTGGGTAAGCTTCCTCCACCAATTAATGCTGCCGTAGAAGCACTAAACTAGTTGCTGAATAGAGACTTGCATTTTTTGTCACGCTATTGAGAATAAAAAGAGGTTTAACTTAGAGAATAAAGGTTTGAAATGATCAACAAAGAGCGGCTGTTACGAGATAATCGTTTATG
>NZ_NHNG01000429.1:0-661 GCF_002287155.1 Arsenophonus sp. ENCA | reverse complement strand
ATCGAGAAGTTAAACAAAATTGTGGTATTGAACGCTGTCAGGCTCGCACGAGCCGAGCGCAAAGAAATCATATTTTTCTCGCTATTTCTGCGTGGTTTGAACAACATAAACGTCGTATATCTGAAAAAATAACCCTTTATCAACAAAATTGGGACGTAATCAAAAATGCTATTGCTGAGCACATCCGTGTTTTATTAGCGTACCCAAATTAGTTTTGTGCGAAACTCGTGTTGAGGTTAAAACCAGTTCGGCGGCTTTTTGTTGACCTTGGGTTAATCCGGTAAAATGCCGTTTTTCTTTATTTTGGATTAACGGTAATTGACTGTTTTTGCCCTGTAAAATCTGCGTGAGGATTTTGACCTCATTATCAAAATCTTCTTTGCGAATAAAGCGCCCATAAAACTCGTGCGTTGTTTCATCCACGCATTTCGCTTCGCCTTTTTTTAGGCGTTGTTTAAAGGCGTTTATGCAATCATTAAACGTAAAATTACTGGATTTTGCTGCATCGGTAATAACATCCAGGCTATTAAAAACCATAAAACTAGTTGCTGAATAGAGACTTGCATTTTTTGTCACGCTATTGAGAATAAAAAGAGGTTTAACTTAGAGAATAAAGGTTTGAAATGATCAACAAAGAGCGGCTGTTACGAGATAATCGTTT
>NZ_NHNG01000369.1:0-2757 GCF_002287155.1 Arsenophonus sp. ENCA | reverse complement strand
ATCGAGAAGTTAAACAAAATTGTGGTATTGAACGCTGTCAGGCTCGCACGAGCCGAGCGCAAAGAAATCATATTTTTCTCGCTATTTCTGCGTGGTTTGAACAACATAAACGTCGTATATCTGAAAAAATAACCCTTTATCAACAAAATTGGGACGTAATCAAAAATGCTATTGCTGAGCACATCCGTGTTTTATTAGCGTACCCAAATTAGTTTTGTGCGAAACTCGTGTCTTTTTTCGATTACTGCATCATGATTGTGCTTTAATAACATCCGATTTGCACAAAAATAGTGCAAATTATTATTCAATTTATGATTATTTACTAATAAATCATTAAAAAAGCATCTATTATCAGTTATAAAAATTTGGCATGATTTTCGCGTAATGAATAATTAACTATCATAAAACTTTTTGGCGCTATGTTCAAAATAGGATCCAATCAGGAGAATCTTTATGTCTGTTGAGCATGTTTTATCCATGATCAAAGAGCACCATGTTAAATATATTGATCTACGCTTTACCGATACCAGAGGTAAAGAACAACATATCACTATCCCTGCTCACCAAATTAACCAAGATTTCTTTGAAGAAGGTAAAATGTTTGACGGTTCGTCAATTGCTGGTTGGAAAGGAATTAATGAGTCAGATATGATGCTTATGCCTGATCCTGAGACGGCAGTATTAGATCCTTTTTTTAGTGATTCAACCCTAATTATTCGCTGTGATATCCTAGAGCCCGACACTCATAAGGGCTACGAACGAGATCCACGTTCAATTTCTAAACGCGCCGAAAATTTCTTACGTAGTAGCGGTATTGCAGATACGATATTATTTGGGCCTGAACCTGAATTCTTTGTGTTTGACGATATTCGCTTTGGTAACAATATTTCTGATGCTTATTATCATATCGATGATGTTGAAGCAGCCTGGAATTCTGGCGCACATTATGAAGATGGTAATAAAGGTCATCGGCCAAGCATTAAAGGTGGTTATTTTCCTGTCCCTCCCGTTGACTCTTCACAAAATATGCGCTCTGCTATGTGTTCCACCATGGAGAAAATGGGATTAATTGTTGAAGCACACCACCATGAAGTTGCCACCGCAGGCCAAAACGAGGTTGCTACCCGTTTTAATACCATGACTAAAAAGGCCGATGAAACACAAATATACAAATACGTGGTGCACAATATTGCCCATTCTTTTGGTAAAACAGCAACATTTATGCCAAAACCACTAGTGGGTGATAATGGCTCTGGTATGCACTGTCATATGTCACTAGAAAAAAATGGCAGCAACTTGTTTGCCGGTGATAAATATGGCGGGCTATCTGAAATGGCACTTTATTATATTGGCGGTATTATTAAACATGCGCGAGCTTTAAATGCCTTTACTAATCCAACCACCAACTCTTATAAGCGTCTGGTGCCAGGTTTTGAAGCACCTGTAATGTTGGCTTACTCCGCACGTAATCGTTCAGCTTCTATTCGCATTCCAGTCGTTGCTAATCTTAGAGCATCGCGTATTGAGGTTCGTTTCCCAGACCCGGCTGCCAATCCGTACTTAGCCTTTGCGGCACAATTGATGGCAGGTCTCGATGGAATTATTAATAAAATTCATCCGGGTGAAGCAATGGACAAAAATTTATATGATTTACCCGCAGAAGAAGCACAAGAGATCCCAACCGTTGCCAATTCACTGGAAGAAGCACTACAGGCATTGGATGCTGATCGGGAGTTTTTGAAACGGGGTGAAGTATTTACTGATGAAACGATCGATGCTTATATCAATTTATTAAAAGATGATGTTCAACGTATTCGGATGGCACCTCACCCATTAGAGTTCGAAATATACTACAGCGTTTGATAAGCCATTCTCCGCTTAGTATTTTTGTTGTGTTGTAATATTTACCTCATCTTTTGATGAGGTTTTTTCTGCATAATAATTGAACAAAAACTCTTGGTTTATACTCAAATATGTTAATATGCACTAAAAAGGTGCAGGAGTAAGACCAAGTGAAAATTGATAATTTACCAATTGGCGATCATATTTTAGATTGTTTATTGCATAATATTCTATTACTCGATAATGAACTTATCATCCATTACGCTAATCATGCTAGCCGCCAATTTTTTTAGCTAGCCCAAGAAAATTACTAGGTACACCGCTACCAGTACTGTTTGATTATTGTTCGCTTAATATGGATTTAATGCAAAAAAAAAATAAAAAAAAATCTAAGCTTTACCGATAATGACGTTACTCTGGTTATTAATAATCACTCTTATATCGTGACTATCAGTGCGCAGCCCATTTCACCATGCTTTATTTTGCTAGAATTTTCGCCAGTCAATCACCTTTGCATATTACCATGCATGCAGATCAGCTAATAACATTTAACCAGATCGCTTAATAACATCGATGGAGATCACTTTTGGCCCATTTTGTTATTCGGTGATCTCCATCAATGTTATTCTAATTATCACAGGTGTGTTGAACTGTATTCTTTGCCATATGAGGGTAGAGAATACCTCACGAGTTTCGCACAAAACTAATTTGGGTACGCTAATAAAACACGGATGTGCTCAGCAATAGCATTTTTGATTACGTCCCAATTTTGTTGATAAAGGGTTATTTTTTCAGATATACGACGTTTATGTTGTTCAAACCACGCAGAAATAGCGAGAAAAATATGATTTCTTTGCGCTCGGCTCGTGCGAGCCTGACAGCGTTCAATACCACAATTTTGTTTAACTTCTCGAT
>NZ_NHNG01000130.1:0-9806 GCF_002287155.1 Arsenophonus sp. ENCA | reverse complement strand
GTATGGCACCGGCAGTGATGTGCGAAATGTGGAAGATAACACGCCGCACCTGGTTATCTACGACTACCAAGACTCGCGCAGCGGGCGTTGCCCGAGCGAATTCCTGGTAAACTATACGGGGTATCTGCAAGTTGATGGCTACGCGGGTTATCATGGCACGGAAGCTCAACTCGTTGGCTGCATGGCGCATGCGCGCCGTAAATTTGAAGAGGCTCGGCGAGCCCAGCCGAATACCAAAGTAGGCAAAGCCATTTGGGCCTTAGGGTTAATTCAGAAACTGTACCGGATAGAAAAAACGTGTCAAGGGCTTTCTCCTGAAGAGATTTACCGACGGCGACAGAGCGAAGCGCGTCCATTGATGGAGGAGTTTGAAGCCTGGCTATCAAAGACGAAGGTGCTCCCGAAAGGCTATCTGGGTAAAGCCATTGGTTATTGTCAAAAACAATGGCCAAAGCTGATGCGCTATCTGGAGGATGGTCGTTTGAGTATCGACAACAACCGCGCCGAACGGGCGATAAAGCCTTTTGTAATTGGTAGAAAAAACTGGCTGTTTGCCAATACGGAATCGGGTGCCCATGCCAGCGCGCTATTGTACAGCTTGGTGGAAAGTGCACGTATCAATGGACTTAACCCGTACGATTATCTTTTGGCGCTGCTGACGGCGCTAAAATACCCAGATGAGGATATCGACTGGAACGCACTACTACCCTGGAAAATCACCTTACCTTAAACCACGCAGCAGCGCACTGTGTGGTTCCAATGACGCTTACTTTATTCCCATCTTTTCACTTAACGGAATTTTTTCGTGCCAAATTTTTTGTAATTGATTACACCAATCAGGTCTACGTAAAATTTTATCCAGGGTTTGCACCTTTTTTATCATCAAAAAATGCTTCACCGGTGTAAGAAGCTGGCTTGCAATAGGACCACGATTTTTAAACCCTAAACAACGAAAAAAAGGAACAGCCTCCTCACGGACACTAGAAACAATTCTTTTTACACCTTCCTGACGTGCAACTGACTCCAATGCCATGGCAATCAGTTTTCCTAATCCTTTGCCTCGCATACTGGGATGAACAGATAAAAAACGGATAGCACCTTCATCATCTGCATTTATATACAACCGACCAATGGCAAGTATTTGACCGGCTTCATTCACTATCATCTGATGATGCGCCGTGGAATCATAACCATCTTTTTCAGAGCCGGGTGGTTGATGGAAAGGTTTACGCAACATCTCCCAACGAAACTGATAATAATTTTTAAAATCGGCTTCTGTTTTTGGTACTCGTAGATGGTACATAAAATTCTCTCCTTTTAATAAATAATGGCAGAGTTTATAACTAAACCTGCAAGTAAAATGTTACTGGACCATTATTCGTTAAACTAACTTGCATATCAGCAGCAAACTGTCCTGTTTCTGCTTTTATTCCTCTTAATCGGCACTGCTCAATAAAATAATGATATAGTGCATTAGCTTTATCGGCAGTTGCACTATTTGAAAAGCTAGGCCTCATTCCTTTTTTTGTATCAGCTGCTAAAGTAAATTGCGAAACAACCAGCAAACTGCCACCTACTTGCTGAATACTCAAATTCATTTTATCCTGCTCATCGTTAAAAATACGATAACCAATTATTTTTTCACACAACCGTTGAGCTTTTTGCTCATTATCCTCTTTTTCAATAGCCAAAAACACTAATAAACCTTCTGCAATTTGGCCAACACATTTTTCTTCAACTATTACATTAGCCTGAGTCACACGTTGAATTAAGGCAATCATACAAATCCTGTACTAAAACAAAGATAACATTAAACTAAGTATTATTTCAGTCATATTGATAACTACTGTTTGGCAGGGATGCTGAAATCATAGTTAGCAAAATATTTTGCGACACTATTTTTATCGCTAACATGCCAGCTTTTAATACCGAACTGTGCGGCGGCAGCAGCAACATTTTCCTCGCTATCATCAAAAAAAAATAGCATTTTCAGCAGCAAATCCCTCTGATTGTAAAACATATTTATAGATTGCCACATCAGGTTTACGCATGCCGAGATCTTGGGATAAGTAGAGAAAATCTGAAGAAGCAGCGATTTCAGGATAATGACTAGGCCAATAATTTTGATGTAAACGATTAGTATTGGACAAAATAACCACACGATGTCCTTGCTCACGTAAACGGGTCATAATTTCGATTACATCATAACGCAATGAAACGAAAATAGCGTTCCATCCCAATGCAAACTCTTCAAAAATTAATGATAAACCTAACTTTTCACTGGTAAATTCAGCAAATTCAAAATCAGAAATTTTATCACATTCATGTAGTTTCACTGTTTCATCTAGTTCAAAATTTTGCGCCAAACTGGCGATAGGGATCTTACTTAATTCACTCCAAACCCGTAGCGCTCGATTAAAGTCGATATTAATAATTACATTACCCATATCGAAAATATACAGCATAAATTTTCTCCATAGTGACTGATATAAACTTTACTATATCATTATTAAAAGGATCAAACAGAAGAAAATAATTATTTGTCAAAATAGAATTTTTTTATAATAAATAAAATTGATCCTATAGGTAATAACATATTTAACGACTAGCTGTGACAAGTGTTACAATTTTAATATTTTTTTAGTTTGAATAAATTAAAATAATCATCAGCAAAACAAGAATAATATATTGAATAAAATGGATAACATTTTCAGATTATATCAAATTATTTATATCCAATCGGCCAATCTCATTTATCAATAAAATATTTTTTATACACAAAACTATCTATTATTTATTTGATTATAAAAGGTATTTAATTGATTTTCTGGTTAAATCTTACACTGCTTTTTTATTCGTGACAGAAAAAAAGCATCTCAAATGTTCAACCCACCTTAATTTAAAGTTATTATTCTAAATTAATTAACTATTATGATACTAAAATAATATTTTATTGTTTTTAATATGATACTGCCACACTGCACTGATTGAACATTTAAAGTATTTTCAACAGGTAGCTGACAGTAAATTTTGTCGTTATGCTAAATAATAATTGGATTTGAGCAATCAATAGATAAAAAAATAAAGGCGTTTAATACGCCTTTTATTTATATTAAATCAAACAATTTTTTGTTATTTAAACTTCTTTATTTCGATAGGCACGACGGCGATCGTTTTCGGTCAAATAACGTTTTCTTAAACGAATTGATTGTGGCGTAACCTCCACTAATTCATCATCATCGATAAATTCTAACGCCTGTTCTAATGTTTTTTTAATCGGCGGCGATAAAGTTGTCGCTTCATCTGTCCCTGAAGCACGCACGTTGGTCAATTTTTTACCCGTTAAACAGTTGACAGTTAGATCATTAGAACGAGAATGAATGCCAATAATTTGTCCTTCATACACTTCAGCACCATGACCAAGGAATAATTTACCGCGATCTTGCAAACTATAAAGTGCATAAGCTACCGCTTTACCTTGACCATTTGAGATCATGACACCATTTTGGCGGCGACCAATTTCACCAGGACGAACATCATCATAGTGACTAAAGGTTGCATACAGCAAACCGGTCCCTGATGTCATGGTCATAAACTCAGTTCGAAAACCAATTAGTCCACGACTTGGAATAATATAATCAAGCCGTACCCGTCCTTTACTATCAGGCAACATATCGCGCAATTCACCTTTACGTTCACCTAATCCCATCATAACATCGCCTTGGTGCCGCTCTTCAATATCGAGTGTAACCTGTTCAAAAGGTTCCTGTTTACGACCTTCAAATTCACGGAAAATAACCTTTGGTCGAGAAACAGCTAATTCAAAACCTTCACGGCGCATGTTTTCAATCAATACCGAAAGGTGCAGCTCACCACGACCGGAAACACGGAAAGCATCGGGATCTTCAGTCTCTTCCACACGTAATGCAACGTTATGCACTAACTCTTTTTTCAGGCGATCTAAAATTTGACGGGAAGTAACATATTTTCCTTCACGACCACAAAATGGTGAGGTATTAACACAAAAATACATACTTACCGTTGGCTCATCAACAGCCAGTGCTGGCAATGCCTCAATATTATTTGGATCACATAAGGTATCTGAGATATTTAATTCTCCCAGACCCGTTAAGGCAATAATATCACCGGCTTGGGCAATTTCAGAATCGATACGCTCTAATCCTAAATGCGTTAATACCTTACCCACTTTACCACTACGTGTTTTGCCATCACTGTCGATAATAGTGATGGTTTGATTTGGTTTGATTGCGCCACGCTTAATGCGACCAATACCAATAACACCCAAGTAATTGTTGTAATCAAGCTGAGATATTTGCATTTGGAAAGCACCCGCCAGATCAACCTGTGGCGGAGCAACATATTTTACAATTGCTTCATAGAGTGGCGTCATGTCTGCCGCCATATCATTGTAATCGGTTCCAGCAATACCATTTAAGGCTGAGGCGTAAATGATAGGAAAATCCAGTTGCTCATCAGTCGCCCCTAAGTTGACAAACAGATCAAAAACCTGATCAACAACCCAATCAGGTCTTGCGCCTGGGCGATCGATTTTATTGACTACCACAATTGGCTTTAAACCATGAGCAAAGGCTTTTTGGGTAACGAAGCGGGTTTGCGGCATCGGACCGTCCATTGCATCAACCAATAGCAGCACACTATCAACCATTGACATAACCCGTTCGACTTCACCACCAAAATCAGCATGCCCTGGTGTATCAACAATATTAATTCGATAATCATGCCATTGGATGGCGGTATTTTTTGCCAAAATCGTGATGCCACGTTCTTTTTCCAAGTCATTGGAATCCATCACACGTTCATCGAGGTTATTACGTTCACCAAAGGTACCAGATTGTTGTAATAATTTATCGACCAGTGTCGTTTTTCCATGATCGACGTGGGCGATGATGGCGATATTTCTTAAATTTTCAATAGACACAAATTGTTACCATATTATCTAACAGGAAAGGATTAAATGACTCTGGCCAAGCAGTAGCTTGCCGGTAGGCATCTACACATATGCTGTTATTTTACACATAATATTGGCGGAGTGAAATAAATGTGAGCTATATCAAGTTAAATAATCCACCTAACCAGGCAGATCATTGTTTGAAAGGCATTTTAAACGATTGAAAAAAATTATTCCTCTGTTAGTCTGCAAATGTGTTTCTTACATTATCACGAGTTTCGCACCAACAAATAAACAAGTTATTTTTAAGTTCAATTCGACATAATATATAATTCGCAAAAATTGCTAATTAACACATAAGTTATTGAAATAAATATATATTTTATATTATAAAATATCTTACGGATAAAACATTATTTTAGATATTTTTAGAACTTTATATGCCTGTGCGAAACTCGTGATATTTTATTGCTGGCTATTTTATTTGGTTGTCGCATGATTGAAATTAGAAAATCGACATGGGATGAATGGGATTTCAAAAACTGGATATGGACAGTACCCAAAGAGAATAGCAAAAATGGTAGAGAAATCATTCGCCCAATACCAAAAGACATAAGACAGTGGCTAGTCAATTTAAAAGCGGTAAATAATACTAATTTAATCCTTGGTAAAATCTACAATCAAACATCTATCAGTACAACGATGGGTAGGTTATGGAAGAAATTAGGACATACTAGATCATGGTGTTTACATGATATGAGACGAACATTAGCGACAAACATGGCTGACAAGGGTGTTAACATTTATGTTATTGAACAATTGTTAGGACATACATTGCCTGGTGTGATGGGAATATATAACCGTAGCCAATATATGAATGAAAAAACTCAGGCATTAGAGGATTGGTTACGCTATCTGAATACATTTATAGAGGCAGATAACCAATGATAAAAATAATGAGTAAAGATGAATTATTGTTAGAGCCTGAGATAGATAGAATGATAAAAGAAGGTGAATGTAAATGGTTAACCAGCATAGGACCATCAACAAGGCACTATATGATAAAAATGGGCAGATTTCCTAAAAGATACGTTTATGGACCCAAAACAAAACTATACCGATTATCCGAAGTTCAGGCTTCGGTAAAAGGCACATGGAAACCTGAATAACTAAAACGTATAAAATTAAATGTCATGAATTGAACCCCGTTTATCGGGGGTTTTTTATTATGGAGAAGAAATAATGATAACGGTTAAATTTACTGAACCTACCAGAGAAGAAAGACAATTTATTTTAGATGAATATGGCGCGAAATATGATCGCCGAATTAGGGAAGCTGAATGTAAGCAGATATCGGGCTTATCCCGTTCCCGTCGATGGGTGTTAGAGGAAGAGGAGAAGTTTCCTAAACGGATTCCATTAGGTAAAAACTCCGTTTCATGGCTATTGAGTGATGTTCTATGGTGGGCGCGCAATCCGCCAGAGGTGAAGAACGTGAATAATCCTTATAGCCGTAAATCACATTGATTAAGGAAAAATACCTTTTTTGGCAAAAGTCCTAAAAAACCTGTATCACCTGTACCAATTATAATTAATCTATTTAATATCAATAAGTTAATTAGGTACAGGTAGATAAAATACCTCTAAAAACCTATAAAGACCTGTAACAACTTAAAGAGGAAGTAGGTTAGAAAAAAAATTCTTTCCTTTCCCTGGTAGGCAGTAATTACCGATAGTCCCCTTTTTCTGACCAAGCAGGATTACAAGGGTTGGTATAGGTTAACGCGGTAACTCATTGATTTAACTTAATTCCGTTGAAACGCCGGAATTGAATTGATAGCGCAATCCAACGATAAAGTACGTAGTTTTTCCTAATCTTCTGAAAAAGTAGCTTATAAATCTCCTAATCAACGATAATGTTTACCCCTTCTAGGGATTAGAACGGATGTTTTAGCCCCTAGACACCCCTTTCTAAGCCCCTAAACGCCCCTGTCTAGCGCTACAGCTGTATGGATATCCATAAATTAAACATTAAAATTCTTTCTGTAACGTTTAACAGAGGATTTATCTATGAGTACTAAATGTCTCTCACCAACTCCGGAAGAACGCCGTTCTATTCTTGCCGAATATGGTGAAGCTTATGACCGTCTTATACGTGAAAAAGAGCGTCAACGTATTACTTCTATTTCTCGCACCACTGCATGGATATTAGAGAAAGAAGGACGTTTCCCCGCACGTAAAGCATTAGGTAGTAATTCTTGCGCCTGGCTTTTAAGTGATTTACTGCTTTGGGTACGCAACCCGCCAGAAGTAAAAAATATTAATAATCCCTACATCCGCAGATTACATAGATAGCTAAATAAAGGTTTAAACATGAATATTCAAAACACGGTGAATAACCGTGAGGGGTTTCTTTACGCCCAAAATCAGCAAAGTGATATATTTAATCGCCTTAACAAAGCGACCTACAAAAAAAGTGTAGGTCATTACACAAAAAGTGTAGTTCAAAATATGAGCAATATAAACTCAGGCATCATTAAAGAGGTGCGCACAAAAGAAAGCATTAAAAACAATACGTTAATTCCATTTGTGCAGTATAAAAAGCAACTTTTGACCTCCCCGAAATTGGGGAGCGCAAAAAATAACCATTCATCATTAAGGAGAACGGTTAGTTATTTAGACAAATTATTGGCTCAGTGTTATTCAGAACATCAGGGAAATTTTTCTCTGATGATGAGGCTACCCGATAATATCGGGTTGGCTGGGTTAGCTCAGTCAGGGGAATATTTGTCTAAGCAATCTCAGCCTTTAGGGGTGATGCCTAAGCGCTTAAGTTCTTCACGGCCTAGAGTTTTTAGCCAGTTTCCTAAAGAAATTCCAGCGTCAGAAGCGACCATTTCAAATTGCGCTTTTAACTCAGGGGATAATCTTATCTGGAAAGTAGGGGATAGCCCTTTACCTTTTTTTGTTATATCTCTTTTTAGTATTGACATGTACGTACGTAACCTTATAGTATATAAATTATTGTGTACGTACTTTATCATAATGTACTCACAAGAAAAAACGCCCTCGTATGGTGCAACGAACACCAATCAAGGGCTAACCACAATGTTAATAGAGGTAACAGTTATGGCTTTGTATAAGTCTACCCAAACTCACCCTAAATTTACAGATACATACTGGATTATCCCTTTAGATTCCAATATTCCCTACGGTAAAGTGTCATTAACCCGTCGTGAGAGCAGATTATTTCGGGTGCTGTTCAAAGATGATCGTCTTGTCTGGTCAGGCCGTAAGCCCATAACACCCCAAAGCATCATAGAGTGCTCCGCTTGTCATGCTCAGGAGGTGGCTTATGCGTAATAGCCCATGCGCTACGCTCTATCCTCATCCCGTAGACAGATTATCGGTCATAGCGACATTGCTTGAGACGATGGAATATTTATTTAACGACCCTAAGTCACAAGACATTGCTTACGCCCTACTCGAATATGCCAGGGACTTGGCTAAATCCCGTCAGGATTTAGAGGAGGTGACATTATGAATAGCGCTTATGCTAACAATGACAATCTTCTTCACTATGCAACCATAACCGCATCTTTGCTCAATTGTATCAATCAGATAGCAGTAGAAAAGGATAATACCCTAGCATTTTATCTATCTGATTTAGTGTTTTTGGCCTCTGAAAGAGCTAATACCCTCGTGACAATGCTAGACGGGGTTAAGGAGGGGCAACATGTCTAATTTTGTTGCTATCCATAATCGTGCCATGCCCGTTGTGGAGTACCAAGGTAAGCGTGTTGTAACCTTTGCCATGATTGATAAAGCATATGACCGCCCGAGGGGAACAGCACGACTCGCATTTAACCGCCATAAAGAACATTTTGTTTATGAGGAAGATTATTTATCAATTCCAGCATCTCTAAAGTATCAATTAGATACTTTAGGAATTTCTGTACCTAACAGAGGGTTAACGGTTCTAACTGAATCAGGTTATTTGTTAATCGTTAAGTCATTTCGTGATGATTTGTCTTGGAAAATACAGAAAGAGCTAGTCAATGTTTATTTCCGCCGTAACACGTTAGGTGAACTCCGTCATGTTGAAATTCCTTCGCTTGAAGAGTTAAGCCAGATGAAACCGGAGGAAGCACAACATGCTGTCGCTAAGGCAGAGAAGGACTCTTATCTTGGTCATGGTAAGCCAGGCAGTGCAGCGATGACACTCCGCCGTAGAGAGCTTAAGCGTCTTCGTCCGGCAACGCGCGCCGTTATTGAACTTTCCCAATTGTCTATCTGTGACTTAGGTGATTTCGCTAAGGAGGCTCCTCATGGCTGATATTTATCATTACCTCATATCAGATAATTTACAAGCGATGAGCACTAAAGATCTAAGAGAAATGAAAGGCGCTTGTGAGGCAGCGTTTGACGGGATTATGTCAGGGCTAAAAGCCTTTGGTGAATGTGCGTATTGGGCGTGTGGCAATGAAAACTATGCCGATAGTCAGGCGAAAGCGGATTTATGCCGGATGAGTGAGGCGTTGATGTGCTTACCTAAAATTGCTCAGGCACTGATTATCAACGCAGAAAACGCCCAGTTTACCCTCTATCAGCGTGAAGGGTTCCCTGTGTCGGAGGGTATGAGATGAGCAGTGGTATAAAAACAGTGGGCGAAATGCTCCACAACGAACAACCATTAATCACTTTTAGCGATGCGTGTAACTTAGGTCGGGATAACACCTTTAACGCTAAAAACTAGTTGCTGAATAGAGACTTGCATTTTTTGTCACGCTATTGAGAATAAAAAGAGGTTTAACTTAGAGAATAAAGGTTTGAAATGATCAACAAAGAGCGGCTGTTACGAGATAATCGTTTATGT
>NZ_NHNG01000540.1:0-2769 GCF_002287155.1 Arsenophonus sp. ENCA | reverse complement strand
AGGTAACCATCTGGGCAGATACCGGTTTTCAAGGTATAGATAAACAGCATCCTAATACACAAATCCCAAAAAAAGGAACTCGAAAAAGACCTTTATCGCCTGAACAAAAACAAGAAAATAAAATAATCTCGGGCATCCGTATTACAGTTGAACACGCCATCGCGGGTATCAAGCGCCTCGGTTGCATGACCCAAATTTTACGGAATCGTAGACCCTTTATTGATGATACCTTCTTACTCCTTAGCGCAGGTCTTTGGAATTTCCATCTCAGAACAGCGTAAAATTTACTTCAATCACCGAAACACCCTTATTTCACTATTAAGCAACACGCTTAATGGCATTCACCTCACGCATCAGGTTATCCAATCCGCCATCAGCGAGTTTTTGGGGTGATTTTTTTCGAAAAGATAAAAACACGAGATACCCTTTTTTGAATAATACAATAGAAAAAAGTAGCACATTATGTTACTTTAGTTATTTAGATAACAGAAGGAGAAAAACACGATGAGTATTACTCGCCTGCGTCAACAAGGTGGAGCCGTCATTCTGACAATACCTAGTAACCTTATATCAAAAATGAACTGGTCTATTGGCATGGAACTAAACATCACAACAGAGCATGAATCTATTTGTATAGCGCCTTCTCGTCGAATTCCTCGTGGGCGTAAATCTATTAGTCAACTTGTTTCAGAAATTGATACTCAGGAAATTGAATTTTTAAATAAATCAATGTATGAGTTAAATAATTCTCCTTCTGTCGGAAAGGAAATTTTTTAATGACTAAAATTAGTGTTCCATGCAAAGGTGATATCTGGTTAATCAACCCAGACCCAACGAGTGGCAATGAATTAAAAGGATCTCATTACTTTCTTGTTATTACCGAATCCGCCTTGAATAAGGCACTGGGTGTAAGTCTATGCTGTCCAATTTCTACCGTTGCATCTAGTGCTCGTTCTGCTGGCGTTACTGTCTCTATATCCGGTGACAGCACTAAAAAAGGGACAGTCAGAGGTGTTGTTCTTTGTCATCAGGTGAGAGCGCTAGATTTGAAAAATAGAAATGCAAAATTTCATACAAAAGCTGAATCACATCTGATTGATGAAGTTATTATGAAACTAGTTGATATAATTGATCCCCAATCCTAGCCAGTCCGCAAATACCGATAAATCGTTTCTCTTGATACGCCAAATTCTTTTGCTAGGGGTTCTACGCCGGAACCCCAGATTTTGCCGTGGCAAATTCCGCGTCCCTTATTCGCATGATCGTTTGTCTGGTTGTATTAAAGATTTTTGCAAGAGAACTGATGCTTTGACCGTTTTTTACATGAAATATCACTTCTTCTCTTTGTTTGTCGTCCAGTGATCGGGGTCTGCCGAGCTTTTTACCCTGTGCTTTTGCTCTGACTATTCCTGCCTGAGTGCGCTCAATTAGCAAATCCCGTTCAAATTCAGCAACAGCAGAAATCACCTGCATTGTCATTTTTCCGGCTGGACTGGTCAGATCGACGCCACCTAATGCGAGACAGTGAACTTTAACACCTGCCAAAGCTAAACTTTCAACTGTTTTGCGAATATCCATGGCATTTCGCCCGAGTCGGTCTAATTTTGTTACCACAAGAATATCATCGGTTTCTAACCTATCTGTTAATCTGACAAATCCATTTCTTTCATTAGCAGCCACCGAACCGCTAACATTCTCTTCGACAATTCGATGCGGTTTAATGTTAAATCCGGCTGCTTCGATTTCTCGGCGTTGATTTTCGGTAGTCTGTTCTAAGGTGGATACTCGGCAGTAGGCAAAAACCCGTGACATGTTTATTTTCCCTGTACGAAATAGATGTACTTATTATACAGGATGTACGAAATTAATTTAACCTATTTTTGTACAGATGTTTTATGGCGTGTACGAAACCGAACGATTTTGAACAGCAAAGAACGTCTATCAGAAATTAAAAATCGTTAAATCTAATAATTTTTGAAAATTAAGACAAAGTTACCTGCAAATCACCTTCTAAAACCGCCTGTAATCCATTCTGAGCAACTTTATCGGTAAAAACGTAATTCGTACAACCAAAATTTTATCGGCGCTCAAAATGCGTTTGGCGAATTTTTCATTTTCGGATTTCAAAAAAGAAAAAGCCAACTTCAAAAGTTGGCTAATTATGTTGATGGAAATTTTTTTATTTCTAATTTATCAAAAATCGACTCATGGCAACTCAATCATAAACTTTCAACAAAGATTTTCAACTCCATATTTCACAATCAAACCCATCCAAATTGTTATATTTTGCCAACTAACTTTAGAGGCTATGCGTTTCGGCAAATGTAGACGTTTTATCTACAAAACTATTTATTGGATTCTCTGGTAAACTTATTACATTAAGTTATGCAGGAGAAGATTTTGATAAATCCAACGCCAGAACAACAAGCTGTCATTAAGCGTGTTGCTTAATAGTGAAATAAGGGTGTTTCGGTGATTGAAGTAAATTTTACGCTGTTCTGAGATGGAAATTCCAAAGACCTGCGCTAAGGAGTAAGAAGGTATCATCAATAAAGGGTCTACGATTCCGTAAAATTTGGGTCATGCAACCGAGGCGCTTGATACCCGCGATGGCGTGTTCAACTGTAATACGGATGCCCGAGATTATTTTATTTTCTTGTTTTTGTTCAGGCGATAAAGGTCTTTTTCGAGTTCCTTTTTTTGGGATTTGTGTATTAGGATGCTGTTTATCTATACCTTGAAAACCGGTATCTGCCCAGATGGTTACCT
>NZ_NHNG01000578.1:0-2771 GCF_002287155.1 Arsenophonus sp. ENCA | reverse complement strand
CTTTTTTTGTCTATAGAAGGTTCAACTAATCGCCATAGGTCTTTAGGGCGGAAACATCTACTTTTTAACCATCGGCTAACCGTGTCATGAGATAAAGGCGATGGGCTGACTTCTGATAACGCCAAACTAGAGTATCTTACACTGCTTACTTGCAAGAATATTTTATAGATATCTTTAATGCATGGATAACCGGACAAAATATGAACATCCTGATTTTTTCTTGTTTTTAAATTTATACTTCTTTTTTAGAGACTGCGAAACTCGTGTTTCTCTCAGTTTTGTGGTTTGCATTATCTCCGCCCAGGCATTATTCCGTTCAAAAAGCGATTTTAACGGTCGGGGTTGGAAATCTGTTTTCATAGGAAAAGAAATAAATCAGTTTAGCTTTTAGCAAAAAATTAGCATTATCATCTAAAAATCGATTCGAGAGGCTGATATTGAATTTTTAGCTTGAGGTAGGCATCAGAAATCGATTTTAAGCGACCTATAATGCTCTGTACAGGATTTTATTGATATAGGTAACCCACACAAAGGTAGCGCTTTTTAATTTGATCCTCTTATAATTCGATACCGCGCGTTTTTTGGATATCAGTACTTACAGGCTATCGATTTGCAGCGTAGCTGCTTCGTTCAACCCCGTTACCGAAAAAAGTGGATGTTTTACGTAAACGAACGGTAAGCACTGAAGATGAAGCCAGTATTACCGTTACCACAGCTCACAGAGCAAAGGGTCTAGAGTGGGACATCGTTGAAATTAACAATGATTTTCCGAATAATCTTTTTGACCCTGATATGGACAAAGCAGCTTTTAGAGATGAAGTCAATTTGCTGTATGTCTCGGTAACCCGAGCGAAGAAGACACTTATCATCAATAAATTATTGGTTAATATTCTGGCTAAAGTTGCTGAAAATGAAAAAACGGCACATAGCTGATTCAGGGATGCCTCTAAAATCGCCTGTAATCGATTGTGGGCCATTTTCCTGTGATTAGCCATAAAAGAACCAGTAACAAAAAATAAACGCACCTGAGAAGATAGGGTGCGTTTTGTATGGCTGGATTATAATGCCGGACACGTAATGAATAAATAGCGTATTTAATATAGCGGGTTTGTTTGCCATAATTTAATCTGACGCGAGCAAACATTGAAGATATCGGATGAGTAAAAAATTCACCCCAACCCCACACGATAGTGTATTCAAGCAGTTTTTAAGTGAGAAAGAAACTGCCCAAGATTTTTTTGATATATGGCTACCCGATGAGATTAAGGCATTGTGTGACTTAGATAGTCTGAAAGTAGAATCTAGCTCTTTTATCGATAGTGATATGAAAAATTACCAGAGTGATATTCTCTATTCCGTCAGCACAAAAAAAGGTAGCGGATATATTTATGTTTTGATTGAAGCACAATCTTCGCCTGATAAGCTCATTGCATGGCGGTTGATGCGCTACAGCATGGCAGCGATGCAAAAGCATTTAGACGTTGGACACAAGGAATTACCGTTAGTTTTCCCTATTCTGTTTTACTCAGGTGAACAAACTCCTCATCCCTATAGCACTCATTGGTTTGACTGTTTTCGTGACAGAAAATTAGCAGAAAATATCTACACCAATCCCTTTAAGTTAGCAGATGTGACAACGCTTGATGACGGTGAAATTATGAAGCATAAGCGAATGGCTTTGTTGACCCTCATCCAAAAACACATTCGCCGACGTGATATGACCGAGCTTATGAATGAAATTGTCACGCTGTTGTCGTATAATTATTATACCGATAATCAAGTCATTACCCTGTTTAATTATCTCATCCAGGAAGGTAACGCTCAAAAACCCATGGAATTTATTACCGAGATAGCTAAACAATCAGAAAAACACGAAGGAGCACTTATGACTATTGCTCAAGCATTAAGACAAGAAGGTAAAATTGAAGGTATTCAAGAAGGTATTCAAATTGGTGAACAAAATGGGATGCAAAAGGGCGAAAAACAGGCATCGATGAAGATAGCGCGCCAAATGCTGGAAAGTGGTATGGACAGACAATCTGTGATGAAATTCACAGGCTTGAATGATGACGAAATGAGCAACCTGTTTAAAGATTGAACCATGAAAGAACGCCAGAAATTAAGCCTCAATCGCCCAAGAAAGGCTTCACAAGAAGAGCAGACATCAAGTAACCCCGTTTACGGTAAAAAAGTATGGGTGAATGCTGCGCCCAAAAAAACAGGCAAAAAAACCGAAACCCCAAAAGGTAGCAAAACCTCAGCCGAAGAAGGTTGAAAAACCTAAACAGGTAGTGAAGGTTAAAATCCCTAAACCACCTAAAAAACGATTGCTGTTAGAAGAAGCCACCTTACAGATAACCACTTTTTGGCCTAATCTTTTTCCTGATGGTAAGTTGTGCCCAATGAAAATTGGTATCCAGCAAGATATGTGGCAAGAGGTGAAGGAAAACGGTTTCCCAATAGCCAGAAGGCGTTTAAGAGCATGTTTAGGGAGTATTGGTCATCACGCTGATTATCGCGCACTTATTCAGTTAGGCGCTTTCGCCAATTCCCAAACGAAATGCAACAAAGTAAATCCTTGGTCATACATAGATAAAATTACTGTAATGACCCCATAAGAGATACTGTTGTATGAAGGGAAAACATTTGAACTTACATGAGCGTTTTTATATCGAAAAACGAATAATTGACGGTGTTACTCAGGCCACTATTGCTAGAGAATTGGGGCTTTCTCGTTCAACTGTCAGCAGGGAACTCAAACGTAATACTGA
>NZ_NHNG01000708.1:0-2790 GCF_002287155.1 Arsenophonus sp. ENCA | reverse complement strand
CATAAACGATTATCTCGTAACAGCCGCTCTTTGTTGATCATTTCAAACCTTTATTCTCTAAGTTAAACCTCTTTTTATTCTCAATAGCGTGACAAAAAATGCAAGTCTCTATTCAGCAACTAGTTTATAATCTCTTATAGATGTTTAAGTAAGCGTTTTTTGGCATTTAAGTGTCTATATAGGAATCTTATTTAATAATTTAGATCTATTTAGGAACCTTGTCAAATGAATCTAGGAAAAAAAATAAAATTATTGAGAATGTATGAAGGCTTAACTCAAAAAGAATTCTGCGAACTTATTGATTTGCCGATAAATACATTAAAAAAATATGAAGGTGGCCATTTCGAACCAGGTGGTAATGCTTTAGCAAACATAGTTAAGCATCCACGTTTTGATAAATATTTGATGTGGCTTATGACAAATAGAACAAATGAAAAAATAGGACAAATAAGTCCGATTCTCTCCCCTGGTGGTCTCGAAATAACAACATCAGGCCACTCAGACCAGAAAACTGGTTAGATCTACATTTTTTATTTCTTGACTGGATAGATAGTCAAGCATTATGCAACATCGGAGGGCTTTCTTATGCCTATTAAGAAGCTCGATGATGGTCGATATTTTGTGGACATTAGACCCCTTGGACGGCAAGGAAACCGGATAAGGAAAAAATTTAATAAGAAATCTGAAGCAATTGCCTTTGTTCGATATACACAATCTCATGCAGAAAGCATAGGTACAAAAAAGGATCGTCGAACTTTAAGTGAATTACTGGAATTATGGTGGCTTTACTATGGTTCAACTTTAAAAAATGGCCAAATTGAATTGAGGCAACTTAAGAAAACTATTTCATCATTAGATAATCCACCTATTAATAGGTTGAATAAAAGAATTTTGCTAGAGCACCGAACACAAAGATTAATGAATGATGTCAGTCCTTCAACAATAAATAGGGACATGTACCGTTTGTCAGGCATGTTAACAGCATTACAGAAATTAGAAATGTTTGTAGGTGATAATCCAATAAAAGGTTTACCGCCGTTGAAGGAAAAACAACCTGAAATGACTTTTTTATCACAGAGTGAGATTAGAAATTTACTTAATGTCTTATTAAATGATGAAAAACGGCTAGCGTTACTTTGTATCAGCACTGGAGCAAGATGGAGTGAAGCTGCAACATTAAAAAGTGAACAAGTTATGAATGGACGTGTTACTTTCTTGCAAACAAAAAATGTAAAGCAAAGAACAGTGCCTATATCAAATGAGCTAGAAAAGTTTATTAAGACGAAAGAGTCAGGCTTGTTGTTTGAAGTTGATTATCAAAATTTTAAAGTAAAGCTTAAAATCATAAAACCTGATTTACCAGACGGGTGCGTATTACCATGAAGAAGATCACTTATTAACATCGATGGAGATCGCTTTATGTCATTATCACAGAACCATTTTTTAAATTAACTGTATTAGTCTTAACTTAATCTGACAATTCTGATTTAAAAAAGAAAGTTACCGGTTTTAATTAACATCATTAGATAATTAAATAAAAGGTAATTTTATGTATCAAACAAATAATCCTATCATCAAACACAAAGTCGGCTTACTTAACCTTGCTGAAGAGCTTCGTAACGTATCAAAAGCCTGTAAGATTATGGGAGTATCCCGAGATACTTTTTATCGCTATCAGGAACTTGTTGATGATGGTGGGATAGATGCTTTAATTAATCAAAATCGACGGGTACCTAACATAAAAAACAGAGTAGATGAACAGATTGAAAGCGCGGTGGTTCAATATGCGATTAAATACCCTGCCCACGGACAACATCGTAGTAGTAATGAACTAAGAAAAAAAGGCATTTTTGTTTCTGGTAGTGGTGTTCGTTCTATTTGGTTACGTCATAATCTCGAAAATTTCACAAAACGCTTAAAAGCGCTTGAAGATAAAATAGCGACAGAAGGGATTATGCTGTCTGAATCACAAATCAGCGCCTTGGAAAAGAAAGCGCAGGATGATGAGGCTAGTGGTGAGATTGAAACGGCACATCCGGGTTATCTAGGGTCACAGGATACTTTCTATGTCGGTCATTTAAAAGGCGTTGGTCGTGTTTATCAACAGACTTATATTGATACTTACAGTAAAGTGGTTCACTGTAAGCTTTACACAACGAAAAGCTCAATAACGGCGGCGGATTTATTAAATGATAAGGTTCTGCCTTTTTATACGCAACATGGGTTACCGATATTACGTATATTGACAGATAGAGGCAGTGAGTATTGTGGTAAAGTTGAACATCACGATTATCAACTTTATTTGGCTATCAACGATATTGATCACACAAAAACCAAAGCCCGCTCCCCTCAAACTAATGGGATTTGTGAACGCTTTCATAAAACCGTATTACAAGAGTTCTATCAGGTGGCTTTTCGTAAGAAAATCTATGGGACTTTAGATGAATTACAATATGATTTAGACAAATGGTTAGAGCAATATAATAACCAGCGTACTCATCAAGGAAAAATGTGTTGTGGTCGTACCCCTTTGGCAACTTTACAGGATGGAAAACAACTTTGGAGAGAGAAAGATTTAAATCAGATTTAAACTGACAGATACTGTATAAATAACCGGTAACTGTCAGATCAAGTCTAAGCTACTACACATTATCACAGAACCATTTTTTAAATTAACTTCACTGATCTCCATCAGTCAATAGCGTTTGTATTTTTCGCATTGATTCTCCTTTTAGCTCTAATTTGATGCTGCCATGAACCAGCCGATCTAAGATTGCATCTGCATGGGTT
>NZ_NHNG01000751.1:0-2792 GCF_002287155.1 Arsenophonus sp. ENCA | reverse complement strand
AGGTAACCATCTGGGCAGATACCGGTTTTCAAGGTATAGATAAACAGCATCCTAATACACAAATCCCAAAAAAAGGAACTCGAAAAAGACCTTTATCGCCTGAACAAAAACAAGAAAATAAAATAATCTCGGGCATCCGTATTACAGTTGAACACGCCATCGCGGGTATCAAGCGCCTCGGTTGCATGACCCAAATTTTACGGAATCGTAGACCCTTTATTGATGATACCTTCTTACTCCTTAGCGCAGGTCTTTGGAATTTCCATCTCAGAACAGCGTAAAATTTACTTCAATCACCGAAACACCCTTATTTCACTATTAAGCAACACGCTTTATGAATCATCATTGTTTGATTGATAAAAAAGTTAATACTCAGCGCTGGTATGGACTGGAAATGCGACGTAAAGTAGAAGTTGTGGAAAAATATACTCTTGGTGAAGCCCGCTCATCCTCAGATTTAGTTTGGGATCATGAAGCAATGAAATGTTTCCGCGCCAGCGGTGGTGCACATATCGTTTTATTTGGCATAAAAGATGAAGCTGATTATAAACTGGCTAAAGAGCTAGGTGCAGATGAAGTTATGGTCGATTCACCTAAATATTTTAAAGATATAAGATAATAAAAAAATCAAAAATATTAATAATCTCGTTATTACTATTAATAACGAGATTTTTTATTAAATAATACGGTTGTTAATCTGCTGATGCTTTTGACGCTTTTCCATTGCTATACGTTTCTTGCGAAGCTCACATGGCTGCGGGCAATCACAAACTTTTTCAATTCCTATATTACTTAATCCACCACAACTTCCTTGAAGTTGCTTGCGTTTAATAATATAGCCAAGTGACATAGCAATAAAAGCAAGCAGGAAAAAAACCAAAGTAGTGATAAATATTTTTAACATAATGACCCCGCTACATTTTTTTTACTAAATAAGGTTTAAATGCTGAACTATAACGTTCTTCGAAACCTTTATTAGTCGTAACGACCATGAAAACCGGTAAATTTAAACGTTCAGCTAACTCCATTCCTTTTTCAGCCCCCAACACATTTAGGCCAGTAGATAAACCATCTGCCATCATGCAAGTCGGGGCGATAACAGTAATAGAAATCAAATTATGAATTATCGGTCTACCGGTCTTGGGATCAATAGTATGTGAATAATAAACCCCATCTTGTTCAAAATAATTACGATAGTCACCTGAGGTAGCAACTGACATATTTCCAGGCTCAATAATTTCTTGTACCGACTGTTCTAGCCCTTTATCCGAAGGTTTTTCAATCGAAATACGCCACGCTACACCTTTACCATTATGGCCTTTTGTGCGGACTTCACCACCAATGTCGACCATATAATTATCAATATTTTGTGACTCTAAATATTCTGCTATAACATCAACGCCGTAACCCTTAGCGATAGCTGACAGATCTATATAGAGCTGAGGTATTTTTTTTATCAGGCTATTACCTTTAATCGCAAGTTTATCAATACCAATCCATTGCCGGCGCAACTGAAGCGTCTCTTCCGGTGGTGCTTTGGTTATCCTTCCTTCCGGGCCAAATCCCCATAAATTAACTAATGGTCCGATAGTAATATCGAGCGCACCATTGGTTAATTTATTAATATGAATCGCTTCTTTAATCACTGTCATCATGGCTAACGAAACAGGAAATGGCGTATTTACATGTTGAAATTGATTAAATTGGCTTAATTCAGATTTAGGGCGGTAAGTTGACATTTGATTGTTAACTTCCTCTAAATGGCTATCAATATCGTCACGCAATGTTTCCCAAAAAGGATGAGATGATTCACTGACGTACCTAACAACATAGTAAGTTCCCATCGTTTGCCCTTGAATACTCTTTTGCTCTGTCTCAAAACAACCACAAAGCATGAAAATAGTAGATAAGGTAATAATCCAATTGAATAATTTATTTTTTAGCATAAAATTTTTTTAAGCATATTAAGTCCATATTAACTCAATGATGATACAAAAAGTTAAAATACCGGAAACAATCAACCACCAAAATCATCTAATAAAATATTTTCATCTTCAACACCTAAATCTTTAAGCATCTTAATAACTGCGGCGTTCATCACAGGAGGACCACACATATAAAACTCACAATCCTCTGGCGCTGGGTGATCTTTCAAATAATTTTCATATAAAACGTTATGAATAAAGCCAGTATACCCTTGCCAATTATCTTCAGGTATTGCATCTGATAGCGCAACATGCCAGGTAAAATTTTCATTATCAGCAGCTAATTGATCAAAATCTTCAACATAAAATAATTCACGTTTTGAACGAGCCCCATACCAAAAACTGATTTTTCGTTTAGATTTTAAACGCTTTAATTGATCAAAAATATGTGACCGCATTGGTGCCATACCCGCACCTCCACCAATAAAAATCATTTCCGCATTAGTTTCTTTAGCAAAAAATTCACCAAATGGCCCAGAAATAGTGACTTTGCTGCCTGGTTTTAATGACCAAATGTATGAAGACATAATACCCGGAGGTAAATCTGCAGCTTTCGGCGGAGGTGTTGCTATCCTGACATTTAACATGATTATCCCATGCTCTTCTGGATAATTTGGTCGGGTAGCAACGTGACATCTCTGTCACGCCGCCCCTAAGAGGCTGTCGCAAAAGGGGTGGAATTTTTTTTTCAACAATATCCCACCGTGCAGATTTTCTCTTTTTCTGATTTTAGTTTGTACAAATAATAGACTGAAAATCATCCATAATATCAGAGCAACCGCTCTTGATAAGTTATAGGCCATTGCA
>NZ_NHNG01000140.1:0-2799 GCF_002287155.1 Arsenophonus sp. ENCA | reverse complement strand
TACTGTATTTGGTAAAGATCAGAAGTCATTCTTACTGACTCTAGCGGATAAAGCTACCAAGCAGATTATTATCCGCAAGTTACCGAATAAACGCGCTGATACTGTTGTAGATGCTTTCCGTGACATTGTAGCAAATACCTTCTGTGACTTTAAAACTTTGACGGCCGATAACGGTTCTGAGTTCTCCATGCATAAACAGATAACTGAGATCACCGGTGCTAATGTCTTCTTTGCCAGGCCTTATCACTCATGGGAGCGTGGTTTAAATGAACACAGTAACGGACTTATCCGCCGTTTTTACCCAAAAGGAACGGACTTCAACTCAGTCACGGACAACGAGATTGCAGAACTTGAGCACATACTTAATACTCGGGGACGAAAATCGTTGGGCTATTTTTCTCCAAATGAAGTATTTTTAGCTCATCTAATGGCTGCATAACGTTTTATGGGTTTGTTGCGTTTCGACTGGGAATGGGCCATCGCTTAAGTGTGCGCCATTAGCATCTTTAACGACAATATCCATGAAAATCCTTATTAATTGCAAACAATGCTAACAATTATAGTAAAAAAATTGATTGATATTAAGTGGATAAATAAACATAAAAAAGCCACACTCCTGTGTGGCTAAATGACGACATTTTATTTTTATATAGTTATCGAGAGATACAACGGTTATTTTTCAATATTGGCTTCGATAAACCAGAGATATTTATCCAGATCACGAGAAGCGCCAGTGAGAATATCTTCAGCATCCACTTCACCAACTTCATCAATTGCTTTACGCACATTATTGGCAACTACCGCAGCACGATCGGCCAAGGCTTTCAAATGATCTTGTACATCGTGAATATTGGTTGGGTATGCTTTTAATGGTGTATGGCCATGAACACTCTCTATTGTGCCCATAGCTGTACCACCCATTTGTACCACGCGTTCCGCTAATTCATCTTGATGTTCTAATATAGAGGAATTAAATTCATCTAATAATTCATGAACTGCAATGAAGTTTCTACCGCGCAGATTCCAATGTGCTTGTTTTGTCATCAATGACAGATTAATAAGTTGTGCAACTAGCGGATTTAAAACAGAAATAGCATGTTTTTTAGTACTATCACTAATATCATTACGGGTATAGAGTAAATCAATTTTCGGTACTTTTACTAATTTAGCTGTGCTCATTATTACGTTCCCGTTATATCAAATAATGTATTAATACTCTATCTAAACAATAACTTATTATTAATCAATAGTCTTATCATTTGATCCTATTAAATTGATAGGTAATATTGATGTAAGCGTTATTTTATTACTTACAATTATAAATATGGTGATAAAAAATAGGAATGCAAGGGAAATTAGCAACAAGTTACAGTGTGAATTTAGGCTTGAATTCACACTGTTTGAGCGTGAAAAACGACTTAATTGATTTCAACCGTTTCGGTTTTTGTTTTCATGGTAGATGCTGAACCAATTGATGCGCCAATGATACAAAATAGCGCGAACCACTGGGTTAATGTTAAGTGTTCATTAAGAAATATCATGCCCATAAAGGCTCCCATTGCCGGTTCCAAACTCATTAAGGTACCAAATGTTTTCGCCGGCATACGTGTTAGAGCAAACATTTCAAGCGTGTAAGGGAAGGCCGTTGACAAAATAGCCACCGCAAGTGCAATTGGTAGAATTGACAGATCAAATAGCGGTTCAATGCTAACGGTAAGAAGACCAACCGGAAAAAAAATCAATGTCGAGATAAACGAACCTAAAGCCACTGTTGCTGTACCATAACCCGCTCCAGCCCGCTGACCAAAGATGATATACGTTCCCCAGCAAATACCGGCAGTTAAAGCATAAGTAATACCAACTGGATCTAAACTATTAATATTGTTTCCAAAAGGTAGTAGAAAGGCTAATCCAACAATAACCATTAATATCCAAACAAAGTCAATCGCGCGGCGAGATGAGAACATTGCTACGGCTAAAGGGCCGGTGAACTCTAATGCCACAGCGATCCCTAATGGGATCCTTTCTAGCGATAGATAAAACAGCGAATTCATTGAGCCTAAGGAGATACCATAAATAACTAAATGTTTTAATGAATGGCCGCGTAACTTTTTTCGCCAAGGCTTAAAAATTATAAAAAGAATAATCGTTGCCAAAAATAGTCTTAAAGCTGTTACGCCAAGTGCACCGATAGTTGGAAATAGACTTTTTGCTAATGAAGCTCCACTTTGTATTGATATCATTGCGCATAGCAACAACAATACGGGCAACAGCGTTTTACGCTTTTGATTTAAGACAAATGACATCTGGAGGTAACCTCAAAAATAGAGAACAAAATAAATGTTAGGAAACTAAATAATAACTCAGTAACAGCAGGATTTGCTTAATGATATTGTGTAATTATTACATAAAAGATAAGTAAACAAATATTCTTTTCAATGCTGATTGTAAATAGGATATTCACTATAATAATTGTTAATTTTAAAAAAGAAATGACATGAAAAATATTTATGCGTTTGTTAGATTTGATTAATGTCTGCTAGGGCTGACATTAGTAAATTTAAGTTAAGGAGGATAATGTGGATAAGATAAATAGTGTAACAGTTTATTGCGGATCTAGTGTAGGAGCCAGTGATATTTATCAACAGCAGGCAATTGCATTGGCATCCGATGGCCCATTCCCAGTCGAAACGCAACAAACCCATAAAACGTTATGCAGCCATTAGATGAGCTAAAAATACTTCATTTGGAGAAAAATAGCCCAACGATTTTCGTCCCCGAGTATTAAGTATGTGCTCA
>NZ_NHNG01000691.1:0-2800 GCF_002287155.1 Arsenophonus sp. ENCA | reverse complement strand
TCAGTATTACGTTTGAGTTCCCTGCTGACAGTTGAACGAGAAAGCCCCAATTCTCTAGCAATAGTGGCCTGAGTAACACCGTCAATTATTCGTTTTTCGATATAAAAACGCTCATGTAAGTTCAAATGTTTTCCCTTCATACAACAGTATCTCTTATGGGGTCATTACAGTAATTTTATCTATGTATGACCAAGGATTTACTTTGTTGCATTTCGTTTGGGAATTGGCGTAACGTGAACGACGTTAGCAACCGTAACGTATGGTTTAAACAAGATCGACCTCCTTCCACTCACCTGGCTGTAAGTTACCTAATTGAAAATTAGCCATACTATAGCGAATCAATCGTAAGGTTGGAAACCCTATGTTGGCGGTCATACGACGTATTTGTCGATTGCGGCCTTCTGATAAGGTAATTTTTAGCCAACAGGTTGGAATATTTTTTCTTTTGCGTATAGGAGGATGACGTGGCCAAAGCCAGTCGGGTTCAGCCACAAGTTCAGCTTTTGCTGGCTTGGTCATACCATCTTTTAATAGTAAACCGTGAGAAAATTTTTGTAATGCGGTTGATTCCGGTATACCTTCAACTTGCACATAGTAAATTTTTTCCATTTTATTGTTTGGTTGGGTCAATTTGGCTTGTAATTTGCCATCATTAGTGAGTATTAACAGACCCTCGCTATCGCGATCTAAACGCCCAGCAGCATAGACATTGGTGATAGGAATATAATTTTTTAATGTCTGCCGACCAATTTGGTCAGTAAATTGTGACAATACATCGAACGGTTTATTAAAGAGTAATATTTTACGTGAACTAATCATATGTTTGACAAAATTTGCGCTATTTTTGTCATGATATTGTTTTGATTTGCTCTTTTTATGCTGCAGATTTGTCATGGCAATGATTAATAAAAAATGAGATCCCTATTATACCTTAAATTAGCAAACATTGGCGTAGAAAAATTATTCAAGTACCATGCAATATTCTTACCATAAGTTAACAGGTATTGCGCTAAGATAATAAAAGGAGAGATTGATGGAAAGCAAAGTAGTTGTTCCTCAACAAGGTGAAAAAATTACACTTGCAGCAGGTAAGCTTAATGTCCCTAATAATCCAATAATTCCTTATATTGAAGGGGATGGTATTGGTGCTGATATTACTCCGGTGATGTTAAAAGTGGTTGATGCAGCAGTAAAAAAAGCCTACCACGGTGATAAAAAGATTTCTTGGATGGAGATTTATACTGGTGAAAAATCAACTCAAATTTATGGTAAGGATGTATGGTTACCCGCTGAAACACTCGATTTGATCCAACAATATCATGTGTCTATTAAAGGGCCATTAACGACACCTGTTGGTGGCGGGATCCGTTCCTTAAATGTTGCTTTACGACAGCAACTCGATCTCTATATTTGTTTACGCCCAGTGCGTTATTATCAAGGTACTCCTAGCCCAGTAAAGCAGCCAGAATTGACTGATATGGTGATTTTTCGCGAAAATTCTGAAGATATTTATGCAGGTATTGAATGGAAAGCAGGCAGCTCTGAGGCAGATAAAGTAATTAAATTTCTGCAAGATGAGATGGGAGTAAATAAAATTCGTTTTCCAACCAATTGTGGTATCGGTATCAAGCCCTGTTCAGAAGAAGGAACTAAGCGGCTAGTACGAGCAGCAATTGAGTATGCTATCCAAAATAATCTTAAATCGGTCACTTTAGTGCATAAAGGCAATATAATGAAATTCACTGAAGGTGCCTTTAAAGATTGGGGATACCAGTTAGCACAACAAGAATTTGGTGGTGAATTACTTGATGGTGGCCCATGGATGAAAATTAAGCATCCAGAGACAGGTAAAGATATAATTATCAAAGACGTGATTGCTGATGCGTTTTTACAGCAAATTTTGTTGCGGCCAGTTGAATATGACGTTATTGCTTGTATGAACCTCAATGGCGATTATATTTCTGACGCATTGGCGGCCCAAGTTGGGGGCATCGGTATCGCCCCAGGCGCCAATATAGGCGATAGTTGTGCACTATTTGAAGCAACCCATGGAACAGCACCAAAATACGCAGGTCAAGATAAAGTCAATCCAGGCTCGATTATCCTGTCCGCTGAAATGATGTTACGCCATATGGGTTGGACAGAAGCCGCTGACTTAATTATTAAAGGCATGCAAGGGGCGATTGCTGCCAAAACCGTCACCTATGATTTCGAGCGTTTAATGCCAGGTGCTAAACTATTGAAATGTAGTGAGTTTGGTGATGCAGTAATCAATCATATGTAATTTTGTGCTTTGCTGAATTAATCATGGGAACTTAGCGGTTCCCATTTAATTTGTGAGCTATTGTTTTGTTCCCTAATACTGAACAATTAGACGGCAATGATTTGCCACTCTTTTCCACGATATTCTTGCTTATTCCTTCGGTAAAAATAATAGCTAATCTACCATTATCAGATTTTTGCAACGGCGCGCAAAAAAATGATCGGTTTCTTTGAACAGCACACACTCTTATTGTTGAATTTTTAATCATTAGTTATTAACAATTTTTCCAACATGCCAAATTTTAATTTTGACTTAATATTACTTATGTAATTTAAATTTTGTCGATAAATAGGAAGAATATTTAATGACATCTAATTCAGACAATAAACATAATTTTAGCAATGTGACCTTAAACTAGTTGCTGAATAGAGACTTGCATTTTTTGTCACGCTATTGAGAATAAAAAGAGGTTTAACTTAGAGAATAAAGGTTTGAAATGATCAACAAAGAGCGGCTGTTACGAGATAATCGTTTATG
>NZ_NHNG01000112.1:0-2804 GCF_002287155.1 Arsenophonus sp. ENCA | reverse complement strand
ATGGGTAGAAAACTGATCCGCACCATTGGACAGGTGCGCGCTAATTTTGCCATGACGATGATGGCAGCATGTTACAACCTAAAGCGGTTGGCGTACTTCCAGAGCGCGTGCATCGTGGCTTTCTGACGCCCAGAATGGGTCAAATGGCCCTAGCCAGGGCAATGTGCGATAGAATCAGTAGCGTGATAATCAAAAAAAATCTAATTATTTAGAATGAAAGCCAAGGGTTAATTGAAAATCTTGAGTTTTTCGAGGTGCCCTAATGTTAAAATAACGTATAAAGTAGGTAGAAACTAAGGAAATTGCTTGGATAGTCTGTTTAAATTAACAACAAAGCAAAAAAGCCTGGTGAGGATCTTGCAAATTACCGATACTCACCTTTTTGCTAATGTTGATGATACTCTACTTGGCGTCAATACTTTTGGTAGTTTTCATGCAGTAATTGATGCAATTTTAGCGCGCAATGAAAATGTTGACTTGGTTGTTGCTACCGGTGATTTGGTTCAAGATCAATCTGCATCAGCTTATCAGCATTTTGCGGAAGGGATCAAACGGTTATCTACTCCTTGTGTTTGGTTGCCGGGCAATCACGATTATCAACCGGCAATGGTTGCTACTTTAGCAAAAGCAGGAATTTTACCCTCTAAGCAGGTGCTAATTAATGATAATTGGCAAATCCTGATGTTGGACAGCCAAATTCAAGGTGCTGTGCATGGAAAATTATCTAAGCAACAGCTGTTATGGATGAAACGCTGTTTTGATGCATACACGGAGCGTAGTCATTTACTAATGTTACATCATCACCCTTTGCCTTCGGGTTGTACCTGGCTTGATCAACATAGCTTGCGTAACTCTCATATTTTGGCTGACTATTTAAATCAATATCAACAAGTTAAAGCGATTTTATGTGGGCATATTCACCAAGAAATAGATGAATATTGGCAAGGGGTTCGCATGATGGCAACACCATCAACCTGTATACAATTTAAACCTCATTGTACTAATTTCACATTAGATACAATGGCACCGGGGTGGCGTTATCTTGATCTTTCTATCAATGATGACGGTGAAAATGTGTTGGATACACAAGTTTTCAGATTGGATAGTGATAAATTTCGCCCAGATTTCGACTCAGGTGGTTATTAATGTCAACATTAATTTATATACATGGTTTTAATAGTTCTCCTTTATCGCAGAAGGCAAATAGCTTAAAAACTTGGCTAGAGGGACAACATCCAGCAGTTAATATGTTGATACCCCAGCTTCCTTGCTATCCAGCAGAAGCGATTGAATTATTACAGAATCTCGTAGCAGCCCATGCAGGAGAGCAGATTGGGTTGTTAGGTTCTTCATTGGGCGGTTATTTTGCTATTTGGTTATTGCAGAAATTTAATTTACCCGCTGTGGTTGTCAATCCAGCGGTACGTCCTTTTGATTTGTTTGAGCAGTATTTAGGTGAGCAAGTCAATCCTTATACAAAGGAACGCTACATTTTACAATCCCACCATTTAAATGAACTACAAGCAATACAAATTGATGCATTAACGGCGCCTGATTTGATTTGGCTATTACAACAAACAGGTGATGAAATATTGGACTATCGTCAAGCTGTTACCTATCTTATGGAGTGTAAGTTTCATGAAGTTAAAATGCTTATATATCAGATAGATAAAAATAAATTATCACTATAATTCACTATTCACTCACTATAAATTTTAAATTTCAATCCAACTATTACTCCTATCATCCTGATATTTAGCTGTCATTTCAGCAGATTTATGACCTAATAATTTTTGAGCAAAATTACTACCCATTTTTTCAGTATACAGTCTTGCCGACAAGCTTCTAATTTCATGAAAAGACGGTGGTGATCCTTCCCATGTTAATTTTGTTTTATCCCTAAATCTTGTAAATTCGGTTGATATTCTTGCTACTGTAATTTATTTTTTGTAATAACAAAGTTAGCTTCATGATTAATGTTTTTCAAAATATTGCATAATTTTGTAGACTCAATTTCAAGATCCAGTGGAATAGCTATTTTAGTTTCGGTTTTTTGTTGAACAATCCATAATTTCCCATCATGAATATCTTCCCATTTCATTTTTGAAATATCAGACACCCTCTGACCGGTAACTAAAGCCAGTTTCATTGCATGATTTAACCAATGATTGTCATCGTTTATTAACTTTAAAATAATATTAAAGTCATTCAGAGACAACCTTGCTCGCTGAATTTTAATTTTTGGAGTTTTTGTTTGAGATACAGGGTTAATTTTTATAGTATCCGTGTAAAGAGCTTCCTTGAAAATATCATTCAAAGTTCCCCCTTATTTGCTTAGCAGCCGATGGCTTATCGTTCATTATATATGAATAAATAAAGTCGCTAATTATTTTAGTAGAAATATTTTCTATTGGTGCGTCAAGAATTCCTTTTCTTATCGCTAATACTTTACTTTTATAATCTTTTAATGTTTTTTCTCTTAATCCCCTTGTTTTCAATATTTCTTCATATCTATCTAAAAACTCATGAAAATAGACAGTTCCTTGTCCGTCAATCCTTTCTGTTAGAGGTTTTACTTTCTCTGTATTGAGCAATAACTGATTCGCACTGATAGCCTCGTTAATTGCATAGGCTTTGTTCCTGCCTAAACCGTATTCCTTCCGTGTACGTGGGTCTCTATACTCGATTAACTTGAAGTTGCATTTTTCAGCGTCTGGAAGTTGTCATTAATCCGGCGCGACAAGGCTCCGTCCAATCCCGGTAATATATTACGGAAAAAGTGGTGTATTTCCTGCCGAAACGCT
>NZ_NHNG01000273.1:0-2810 GCF_002287155.1 Arsenophonus sp. ENCA | reverse complement strand
GCGTTTCGGCAGGAAATACACCACTTTTTCCGTAATATATTACCGGGATTGGACGGAGCCTTGTCGCGCCGGATTAATGACAACTTCCAGACGCTGAAAAATGCAACTTCAAGTTAATCGAGTATAAGATAATAAAAATGCCAGTTTGTGCTAGTTTTTTGTAAAAATGTAAAGTTGAGTGTTTTTTTCATATCTGCACAACAAAGGGCTTGAAAAGTAGTCAAAAAACATTATTTATATTACTAATTTAATGTTAATCATTTTTAATTAATAAAGGAAAGCAATTTTTATGATGCGAATAGCCTTGTTTTTACTTACAAACTTGGCAGTAATGTTTGTATTTGGAATTATTTTGAGTTTGACCGGCATCCAGGGACAAAGCGTTCCAGGGCTAATGATTATGGCTGGTCTTTTTGGTTTTGGTGGCTCATTTATCTCATTATTGATGTCAAAATGGATGGCATTACGTTCTGTTGGTGGGCAGGTGATTGAAAGTCCGACAACAGAAACGGAACATTGGTTGTTAAATACCGTCAAGCGTCAGGCTGATCAAGCTGGCATAAAAATGCCAGAAGTTGCTATTTATCATGCCCCCGATATTAACGCTTTTGCCACCGGTGCTCGTCGTGATGCGTCATTGGTTGCTGTTAGTACAGGTTTGTTAGAAAGTATGGGACGTGATGAAGCCGAAGCGGTTATCGCCCATGAGATCAGCCATATAGCAAATGGTGATATGGTAACAATGACTTTATTACAAGGAGTAGTGAATACTTTTGTCATTTTTATTTCACGTATCATTGCTCAGCTGGCGTCTGGATTTTTATCAAATAGTAATAATGACAATGAAAGTAGCCAGGGTAATCCAATGATTTACTTTGCGGTATCAATGGTGTTAGAAATTGTATTTGGTATTTTGGCCAGTATTATTACTATGTGGTTCTCGCGTTATCGTGAATTCCGTGCAGATGCAGGTTCGGCGCATTTAGTGGGTAGAGAAAAAATGATTGCTGCATTACAGCGTTTGAAAACAAGTTATGAACCTCAGGAAGCTGGCAGTCTGATGGCTTTTTGCATCAACGGACGTTCTAAATCTTTTAGTGAGTTGTTTTTATCCCATCCTCCTCTTGATAAGCGCATTGAAGCTTTACGTATGGGCACTTATCTTAATCGGTAAAACAATAATCAATCCCACCTGATGAGGTGGGATTTTTTATTAACTTCGATAGGCTGTTTTGATTTGTTCGATTATTCGTTGAAAAACTTCTGCTTGTTTAGGATCTTGCATAGCAAGAATTTCTTTTTCCATATTGAGTATAGCTCTTCCCGCATCGGCTTGATTTAGCGCTTTTAATATATAGGTTATAAAAGTTTTCAAGCAACTAATTTCAGTAGCAATGGTTTCCGTATCCGGTCTACTCGAGCAATCATTTGTCATTTTTTTGCCTCAATGAATTAAAAAATAAAGCAATAATTAATTTGTCGTATTTTACACAGTTGTGGAATTTTATATACGTCTTTATACAACTTTTTTAATTTAAATAATGTATTTAATATTATATTAACTATTTGATTTTAGTTTCTATAATATTTTGTTATTGCAATTATGTTGAACCTTTAAATGGCGAAGAGTGGTAATCGAAAACAGGGTTGCTGATAGGTGCAGAGATTGTTGCCATTTAGGTAAAAATATTTAATTTATCCATGTAAAGATATTCACAATTATTTTATCACTTTTATCTTATACTTTAAAAGTTGGAATAAAAATTTTTAGATGGAGGTATGTATGTATAAAGTTATTTTAGTAGCTGTTGATATTGCTCAAGAAGAACTAACTAGTAAAGCTATACGACAGGCTGTACAGTTTGCTAAAGTTTCAGGAGCTAAACTAAATTTTATTCATGTATTGCCTATCTCATCGGCAATCATAAATGCTTATGCTTTGGGATATATGGAAATAAAAGATCGTGCCACCCTAAAAGCAGAAGATGATATGCAAAACCTACTTGAACCGATCGATTTACCCGCGGATCGCCTCGGCTATACTATTGCTTTTGGTTCTCCGCGTGATGAAATTGTCAGTCGAGCGGAAGAAATTAACGCTGATATCATCATTCTTGGTTCAAGAAGTCCCAATATAACAACTCATCTGTTAGGTTCGACAGCAGCGGGTGTTGTACGTTATGCAAAAACCTCTGTATTGGTGGTGAGATAACAATTAATCATCAAAATTACAAGTTAATTATTTTTTATTTTAACAGCTAGTTTGATCAATTTTATGGCTTTAGTGTGCAGTATTTTATATTAGGGCACCTCGAAAAACTCAAGATTTTCAATTAACCCTTGGCTTTCATTCTAAATAATTAGATTTTTTTTGATTATCACGCTACTGATTCTATCGCACATTGCCCTGGCTAGGGCCATTTGACCCATTCTGGGCGTCAGAAAGCCACGATGCACGCGCTCTGGAAGTACGCCAACCGCTTTAGGTTGTAACATGCTGCCATCATCGTCATGGCAAAATTAGCGCGCACCTGTCCAATGGTGCGGATCAGTTTTCTACCCATTTGTTCCATCGCCGCAAATGCATGTTCAACCCGTGCCCTAGTCTTTGCAATCCTGTGGTTTCGCCCTTGCTGAGTCTTGGACAACGGTTTGTTTCGATGGCCTTTACGCTGAATCTGGCTCCTATAGCCGTTTGCCTTCAGCCAAGCTTCCCGCTCCGCAGAGGGATAGCCTCGGTCGGCGTAGATATTGCGATTGGTGTTGGCCTTGTCAATGACCCTTTCGAAATGCTGACTGTCGTGGGTGCT
>NZ_NHNG01000685.1:0-2820 GCF_002287155.1 Arsenophonus sp. ENCA | reverse complement strand
ATCGAGAAGTTAAACAAAATTGTGGTATTGAACGCTGTCAGGCTCGCACGAGCCGAGCGCAAAGAAATCATATTTTTCTCGCTATTTCTGCGTGGTTTGAACAACATAAACGTCGTATATCTGAAAAAATAACCCTTTATCAACAAAATTGGGACGTAATCAAAAATGCTATTGCTGAGCACATCCGTGTTTTATTAGCGTACCCAAATTAGTTTTGTGCGAAACTCGTGGATGTAACTCATCGAGTGAGTAGCCTATCAAGGGGGAACCTGGACAAATGGCTAAACAACGAGCTCGACCTGTTAGCTTATAATCACGAATAAAGTCGTGAAATTTGCGCCGATGAGGAGCAGGACCCCACTGCAATTTCGCGGTTACCTAACCTACGAAGAACCAGCCACATATAAATAATTGCTAGCAACAGCACCGCAATTCCAATCGGCGTAATGGCAAAAAATTTGAATCCGGCATAACCTTCTCTAACCAGTTCACTATTAACTATCATATTTGGTGGGGTCGCTACTAACGTCATCATACCACTGATAAGTCCAGCAAAGCCTAATGGCATCATCAAACGTCCTGGTGGGATTTTTATCTGTTTAGCAACATTAAGAACAACGGGAATGAAGATGGCAACAATGCCGGTTGAACTCATAAAAGCGCCTAAACCTGCGACTGTGATCATCAAAAAAACCAGCATCTTATTTTCATTATTACCGGCTGCACCAACTAACCAGTCGCCAACTTGATAGGCAATACCAGTACGGACTAATCCCTCACTAAAAACAAAAAGTGCCGCAATTAGCAGCACATTGGGATCACTAAAGCCGATTGTAGCTTGTTTAAGCGTCAGAGTTCCACTCAACACTAAAGCCACAATGACTAATAATGCGACAACATCCATACGGATCTTATTAGTCATAAAAAGAGTGACGACTATTAGCAGTAAAATTAATACCCATACCAGCTGGCTATTCAAAATGACCTCAAATTAAGTCTATTCATCTATTCATAGTGCTCATTTGCCATAAGTAGTGCAAATTTGCCGGCCTAATTTATGAAACTGACATATTTTTATCGCTGAGTCACCGTAACAATGCCTTGGTTATCTGGTTTTGAAATATTTAATTCAGTAAATGATTTGATAATTAATGAAATTTCTTTTCGCCGTGGCATATCTGCTGGCGCATGAACAGCGATAACCTGGCAACCCGCATCTAAAGCAGAATAGATCCCTGCCTGCGCATTTTCAACCGCAATACAGGCTTCAGGCGGTAAGTTTAGTAGTTGTGCACCAAGCAAAAAAGGATCTGGCTGCGGTTTACCGTGTTCAACTCGTTCAATCGTGACCCAGTGTTTCGGTTCCGGCAAACCTGCGCTTTACTACGATTAAAAGCAATTGGAACTGTGCCAGAAGTCACTATTGCCCATGGAATAGCAAATGTATTGAGTTGTTCTAATAAAGCAATTGCACCAGGTAGTGCTGCAATACCCGAAGTATTGTCTGCTTCTAGGTTTTCCAGCCAATAAAAAATTTCATCAATTTCAATTTCTGAGGCATTTGGCATAAAATGACGGATAGAACTGATTGCCGGTTTGCCATGAATATAGTGCAACACATCGCTTTCTGATACACCAATTCGACGGCTAAATTCTCGCCAGCAATGTTCAACATTAGGTAACGAATCAACCAGCGTGCCATCCAAATCAAATAAAAATCCCTTACATTTTAATACCATTGATGCTCCTTAGATAAGTCATGCATTAATGATTTGATTAATTTCTACTGCACAAAGATGATACTAAGCGTGTTGCTTAATAGTGAAATAAGGGTGTTTCGGTGATTGAAGTAAATTTTACGCTGTTCTGAGATGGAAATTCCAAAGACCTGCGCTAAGGAGTAAGAAGGTATCATCAATAAAGGGTCTACGATTCCGTAAAATTTGGGTCATGCAACCGAGGCGCTTGATACCCGCGATGGCGTGTTCAACTGTAATACGGATGCCCGAGATTATTTTATTTTCTTGTTTTTGTTCAGGCGATAAAGGTCTTTTTCGAGTTCCTTTTTTTGGGATTTGTGTATTAGGATGCTGTTTATCTATACCTTGAAAACCGGTATCTGCCCAGATGGTTACCTCAGGAGGAATATGGCGAATTATATGTAGTAGCTCAGACTTGATCTGACAGTTACCGGTTATTTATACAGTATCTGTCAGGCTAAATTTGATTTAAATCTTTTTCTCTCCAAATTTGTTTTCCATCGTGTAAAGTTGCTATGGGTGTTCGACCGCAACACATTTTTCCTTGATGAGTACGCTGGTTATTGTATTCCTCTAACCATTTATCTAAATCAGTTTGTAATTCCTCTAAATTACCGTAGATTTTCTTACGAAAAACTACCTGGTAGAACTCTTGTAATACGGTTTTATGAAAACGTTCACAAATTCCATTAGTTTGAGGCGAGCGTGCCTTAGTTTTTGTGTGATCAATATCGTTGATAGCCAGATAAAGTTGATAATCGTGATGCTCAACTTTACCACAATATTCACTACCTCTGTCCGTCAGTATACGTAATATCGGTAATCCATGTTGGGCATAAAAAGGCAGAACCTTGTCATTTAATAAATCCGCAGCAGTTATCGAACTTTTCGTTGTGTAAAGTTTACAATGAACGACTTTGCAGTAAGTATCAATATAAGTTTGTTGGTAGATACGACCAACACCTTTTAAATGACCAACATAAAAAGTGTCCTGCGACCCCAGGTAACCCGGATGTGCTGTTTCAATCTCACCACTGGCTTCATCATCCTGTGCTTTCTT
>NZ_NHNG01000161.1:0-2827 GCF_002287155.1 Arsenophonus sp. ENCA | reverse complement strand
GGCTGACAAAAATACATCCCAAATCTAAACGCGCCAGATTTTCAAGTGCTCTGAGCGAACTATGCCCTTTCATGATCCCATAAAGCAAAATTCCCATCATTGAACGAGGAGAATACGGCGCTCTACCTGTTGAAGAATAACAGCGTTCGAAAGGTACCCAGTCTTGTTCATCCAAAATCTCTGTGACAATAAATGCCCTACGTTCACCAATTTGCTTGAGATAATCGCAAAGGGAAACAGAACCCTCCAAGATAGGTAGATTTTGCGCTTTGACAAACTTACGTTTGGTGTGAGAAGGCGATTCCAGTTTGCGAGTAAATACGGTCATAAAAGATCTGCGTTTAAAACGAATAAAGCAAATTTTAATCGATAACATGAGCTTTTGCGACAGCCTCTGTTAGCGTGGGGATATTTTCTTTATCAAGGTATAGTAGATCCATTAGGCGGTATCAATACATTATGGCCACTATTCGGTATTGCCAATCAGATGCTAGCAAGTATGGCGCTAATGCTCTGCACCGTCGTTTTATTTAAAATGAAACGACATATTTATGCTTGGGTAACCCTATTACCTACCAGTTGGCTGATCATTTGTACGATGACAGCTGGTTGGGAGAAAGTATTTAGTAAAAATAGTAGTATCGGTTTTTTGGCCATTGCCAACAAATTTCAGTCGCTGATTAACAGCGGTAATATTCCGCCACAATATAGCCAATCTCAGTTAGTGCAATTAGTTTTTAATAATCGTGTCGATGCAGGATTGACCAGTTTTTTTATGATCACGGTGGTGATTTTAGCATTGTTTTCAATCAGAACGATTTCAACCGCGCTAAAATCAGCCACCCCAACCAGCCGTGAAACGCCCTACTTAGCAATAGCGGCAAATGATGAGAACATTATTGTCAATTCACAGCGAATTATTAATACCTAAGCCCTAAATCACTAATGGCTAATAATAAACAGATAAATCAATAGCTAAGATAATAGAAAATATTGCGGAAACAATAATAGCCTGAAATTTTCAGGCTATTATTAGCAATAAAAAATAATGCTCCTATCACTCCATTCATTGTTAACAAACAATCTTTAACTAAAAGCGATAGATTAACTAAATATTATTTCACCCGAGAAACATATTCACCGGAGCGGGTATCAACTTTAATTACCTCACCAATTTGAACGAATAGCGGAACTTTTACCACCGCACCGGTACTTAATGTTGCCGGTTTTCCGCCCGTACCTGCTGTATCCCCCTTTAAACCAGGATCGGTATCAACCACTGCCAGTTCAACAAAATTCGGTGGCGTGATAGCAATAGGCTGTCCATTCCATAATGTAACAATGCAATCAGCTTGATCGATTAACCATTTTGCATTATCACCGACCGCTTTTTCATCAGCAGCTAGTTGCTCAAAAGTCTCATTATTCATAAAATGCCAAAACTCACCATCACTGTATAGATAGGTCAAGTTCAGATCCATAACATCAGCACTTTCGACAGAATCAGTTGACTTAAATGTTTTTTCTAATAACTTATTAGAAATTAATTTACGGATCCGTACGCGAGCAAACGCTTGCCCTTTGCCTGGTTTGACAAATTCGCTTTCCACAATTGCACAAGGCTCGCCATCTAACATGATTTTAAGACCTGAGCGAAATTCATTGGTACTATAGGTAGCCATAGAAATCCTCTAAATTTTTTAAGTAAAAATGGCATAGCCAAAAAATGTTTAATATTGTAACTCAAAAAAACCCTGCCAGAGAAGTCTGGCTACAACAACTTGCAGAAGCTGTCACTGATCCTGACGAATTGCTACGATTACTGTCACTACAAAATGATCCGGAATTGCGTGCTGGAAGTGCTGCTCGTGCTTTATTTCCGCTGCGCGTACCTCCCCCTTTTATTGCAAAAATGCGGATCGGTGATGCCAATGATCCCCTTTTACGGCAAGTTATTACGCTAAAATCTGAATTTAATCTTACGCCAACATTTTCAACTGATCCGTTAAATGAGCAAAATAGTCCAATTCCAAGATTATTACATAAATATCAGGATCGCGTCCTACTATTAGTGAAAGGAGGTTGTGCCGTTAATTGTCGCTACTGCTTCCACGTCACTTTCCGTATGAAGAAAACAAAGGCAACAAACAAAATTGGCAGACTGCATTAAATTACATTCAACGCCATACTGAGCTTAATGAAGTTATCTTTTCAGGCGGCGATCCTTTGATGGCAAAAGATCATGAGTTAGATTGGCTGATGTCACAGTTAGAAACTATCCCTCATATCAAACGGCTTAGGATCCATAGCCGATTACCGGTAGTTATTCCTGCTCGCATTACCACAACACTTTGCCAACGTTTTAATATTTCTCGATTACAGATTATTATGGTCACGAGTTTCGCACAAAACTAATTTGGGTACGCTAATAAAACACGGATGTGCTCAGCAATAGCATTTTTGATTACGTCCCAATTTTGTTGATAAAGGATTATTTTTTCAGATATACGACGTTTATGTTGTTCAAACCACGCAGAAATAGCGAGAAAAATATGATTTCTTTGCGCTCGGCTCGTGCGAGCCTGACAGCGTTCAATACCACAATTTTGTTTAACTTCTCGATGATAAACTTCAACAGACCAACGGGCATCCATGATAGATTTGACGTATTCACGGGTGGGATTCTCTTTGTTTGTTACTATGTAATCAATACGGCCGTTTTTGGCTGTAAATTTGAAAACAGTCACCCAACCGTAGCCTCGTAAGTGTATTGGAGTTCCTTCTTCTGAGATGTCTAACTTGTTCAGTTGTTTATTATGGTTAACAA
>NZ_NHNG01000490.1:0-2835 GCF_002287155.1 Arsenophonus sp. ENCA | reverse complement strand
TGCATAAACAGATAACTGAGATCACCGGTGCTAATGTCTTCTTTGCCAGGCCTTATCACTCATGGGAGCGTGGTTTAAATGAACACAGTAACGGACTTATCCGCCGTTTTTACCCAAAAGGAACGGACTTCAACTCAGTCACGGACAACGAGATTGCAGAACTTGAGCACATACTTAATACTCGGGGACGAAAATTGTTGGGCTATTTTTCTCCAAATGAAGTATTTTTAGCTCATCTAATGGCTGCATAACGTTTTATGGGTTTGTTGCGTTTCGACTGGGAATGGGCCTTTTGTCAGGTTCATCAGCAATTGCTTATATGCGCAATGGACATACTCACATTATTCTTGCACTTACCCTATGCATAGGATCATTAATGACTATTCCGTTGGCCAAATACTTAATGTTGCGTTTATCTGATCGTGTTTTGCAGTATCTAACCCTGTTATTTATTTTATCTAGTGCCATTATGATGAGTATAAAGTTATGGCATTATTTTTAGCGACCAAAAATATAAGAACCCATCGTTTGTGGAATTTCAACACTCTGAAACATAAGTAATCCAGCAATAACTAACACTATTCCACCGATTAACATTATTCCTAAACTCCAGTAAGGGTTGACATTAAACCCTTGCCATTTCGAATACCGAATAGCTAAATGGCGAGCGCTATGGACTAGTAAAGCAATTCCGCTAATAGTTATTGCAGTTCCTAAGGCCATCATTAGCGCGGCGATAATCCCCCAAGAATAAACACCGACTACATAGGAAAAAAGTAGAACAATTAATGCGCCAGAGCAGGGACGTGCTCCCATCGCGGCTATAACTGCAAGCTGGGTTCTCCAATTACCTTGTAATTCATCATCAGACAATACCTGTTTGTGGCCACAATTGCAGTCATGAGCATGTTGATGTTGGTTAGGCGAATGGATTTTAGTAAATTGAACGGGGGCTTGGCGAGATTGTTTAAATACTTTTCTTAGTCGGGAGATTGCTTTTAGACATAGTAACAGACCAAGAAAAAAGACTAAGCCATAGCTTATTTTCTCTAACCAGAAGCGGCTTAAATGTAAGTGTCGGCTAGATAGCTGGAATAAGCCAAGAACAATGGATGTTAAAACAATAGCAATAGATCCCTGTAATAATGATGCTAATAGCGTTAGGGTAAGGCTTTTTTTTAGTCTTGAAGAGTGGGTGGCAATATAGGTGGTAATAATGATTTTGCCATGCCCTGGTCCCAAAGCATGTAATAAACCATAAAAAAAGCTAAAGCCAACGATTAATAATCCTGCTTCAGTTGGTGAACTGGCCACTCGCATCAGGAGAGAAGAAAGATGTTGATTAAGTTCTCGTTGCCAATTTACCGCTAGTTGTAAACTAAAATGCCAATATTTGAACAAATAAAATGACAATATGCCAAAAAAAGAACTAAATAATCCGATTACTAGATAGTACTTTTTATTAAGTAAATTGATTGCTGGCTTGCTGGGCATTATTGACATGTTATGTTTACCTTTTGCGCAAATTGTTGGCCGAGACTAAGGTCTTCTTGCGGTGTTTCTGCTTTATCAAGAGAAAGGGCATAATCGATTATCGATGTGCTGGGCTTAGGTGTTATAAGCTGAATTCGGCATTGGGTTGAGGTATTAGTTGATGAAATTTTTGCTTTGTTGCTATAGGTCATATCAACATAATAACTTGGGTCATAAGTCATTATGGTTAATGTCTTACCAGTTAGAGTTTCTGGCTTAGCTAATTTTAGAGTAAAAGAGAGCACGGCTTGGTTCCCTTTGCGCGATAGGTGATAGTCTTTTGGGTAAAAGGAAAATTTTATTAATTTATTTTTATAATATAGGGAGGTAAAATAGTGTTGTTTAATAACATTAGCCATTACTTCAGCGCTTAACTGTTTCCACACTTCATCACTTTCTTTTGCTTGTTGTGCATCATAGAGTAAATCTGCTGATGTCATGGCATCCATAACCCAAGTCATTTTCATGGCAATGAGGTTACCATCTTTTATTTGTAATTCATTTTGCATATCAATAAAACTGTGGGGATGAGCAAAAACAGTTATTGAATAGCATAATGTTAACGCCATTAATAGATTTTGTAGCAAAATTTTCACTATAGCTATTGATTTGTAATGGTGCATTTGAGCCATCAAATAGGATATTTTGATTAACCGAAAATAGCATATCTATGCTATCAATTTTCTTTGATAATTAAATGTTACTTTGCTATTTAATCGGTTAAAAGGTTTATTACTTATATTTACTCAGATTTTTTGCAATCTTGGCTCATATTTCATCGAGAATAAATTTATTGTTATGTAAACCCTCCATTTTTGTTGTAAATAGATTAATAAATCGCTTTATTCGATCAATTATTATCGATTAATAGCTTTTGAAAATCATAAATGTTTGTATCGATCGTTTTAAACGATTGGAAGTCATTTGAATTAATAGGTTAAAAATAAAAGAACAAGGAAGAAGCTTAACAATACATGGATGTATTTATAAAACTAAAATTAGTATCTACAAAGTGAAGTGATAGAGAAAAATTGTATTTACCTATTTAAGGCTATTTCTAATTCAAATTGGTGACTACCTAATTAGTCACCTTTGTATGGCTGAAGCTTATTTTAAACAGGTGGGCACCTCGAAAAACCTAAGCCGAGTTTGATTTTGCTGATAAAGTTATCGGAAGCTGGTCTACTGAGCTAACCACCATGAAGAAACGCAGCGCCATTAAGAATGACCTCTTTGCAAACCAGTATCACCAACAGACGATCGACAAGTTGGGTGACCCGCTGGTCAAGATCGAAACCTGTA
>NZ_NHNG01000784.1:0-669 GCF_002287155.1 Arsenophonus sp. ENCA | reverse complement strand
ATAGTAACAAACAAAGAGAATCCCACCCGTGAATACGTCAAATCTATCATGGATGCCCGTTGGTCTGTTGAAGTTTATCATCGAGAAGTTAAACAAAATTGTGGTATTGAACGCTGTCAGGCTCGCACGAGCCGAGCGCAAAGAAATCATATTTTTCTCGCTATTTCTGCGTGGTTTGAACAACATAAACGTCGTATATCTGAAAAAATAACCCTTTATCAACAAAATTGGGACGTAATCAAAAATGCTATTGCTGAGCACATCCGTGTTTTATTAGCGTACCCAAATTAGTTTTGTGCGAAACTCGTGTTGTATTTAAAATGTTATCCGACCTATGATTTGCAAGGACTTCTTTTTGGTTTAGATAGAACCCGGGTATGTCGCTGGGTAAAAATATTATTGCCGGTTTTAGAGATGACCTTGGGGCGAGAATGTGTTTTGCCCGCTCGTCAAATTCGCTCTGCTGAGGAATTTTTTCGCGCCTTTCCTGGAGTTAAAGACGTCTTTATTGATGGGACAGAGCGACCTGTCCAAAAGCCTAAGAATCTGCGTCGGCGAAAAAAAATGTATTCGGGAAAGAAAAGACAGACCACTCGAAAAGGGCTTATTATGACTGACGAAACAAGGCAAATTGGATTTATCCCCATGAGCAAAAATGGGCGCCGTCAC
>NZ_NHNG01000481.1:0-28112 GCF_002287155.1 Arsenophonus sp. ENCA | reverse complement strand
CATAAACGATTATCTCGTAACAGCCGCTCTTTGTTGATCATTTCAAACCTTTATTCTCTAAGTTAAACCTCTTTTTATTCTCAATAGCGTGACAAAAAATGCAAGTCTCTATTCAGCAACTAGTTTAATGAACCATCTCTATTTTTCTACTACGTGTTTTGGCAATCAATGTATCATCGGCAATTAGTACACAAGGGCTTTTTTTGTCTATAGAAGGTTCAACTAATCGCCATAGGTCTTTAGGGCGGAAACATCTACTTTTTAACCATCGGCTAACCGTGTCATGAGATAAAGGCGATGGGCTGACTTCTGATAACGCCAAACTAGAGTATCTTACACTGCTTACTTGCAAGAATATTTTATAGATATCTTTAATGCATGGATAACCGGACAAAATATGAACATCCTGATTTTTTCTTGTTTTTAAATTTATACTTCTTTTTTAGAGACTGCGAAACTCGTGTCCAAATGAAGTATTTTTAGCTCATCTAATGGCTGCATAACGTTTTATGGGTTTGTTGCGTTTCGACTGGGAATGGGCCTAACACTCGCGCCATCGGTACCGTATTAAGCGGTTTCCTCGGCGGTCCCAGTGTAGGAATATTGGTTGGTATTACCGGCGGAATACACCGTTATTCACTCGGTGGTGCAACAGCAACTAGTTGCATGCTGTCAACGATTATGGAGGGTTTAATTGGCGGACTGGTACATCGTTATTACATAAAACAGATGCAAATCAACAAACTGTTTAATCCCTATACTGCTGCCAGTGTGACTTTTTTAGTTGTAATTCTGCAAATGTTAATCATTTTATTACTAACAAAACCCTTTGCTAACGCTATCGCCCTGGTTAAAAATATTGCCCTGCCGATGATTATTAGCAATAGCATTGGTGCAGCGATATTTATTCGTATTTTGTTGGATAGGCGAGCTATTATTGAAAAATATACCACGGCCTTTTCTACCCAAGCGTTAAAAATTGCGGCTCATACCGAAAGAATATTGCGCCAAGGATTTAATACTCATAATAGTATGCATGTTGCTAATATTATTTATCAACAATTACAAATTGATGCGGTTGCAATCACTGATACAGAAAAAATTCTCGCTTTTCTTGGCATTGGCTCTGATCATCATATTGCCGGCGCTAAACTTACTTCTAAACCAACAATGCGTGCGATCAAAAATAATCAGGTAGTATACGCAGACGGAAATGAAGAACCGTATCAATGCTCAATGAGTATCAACTGTAAAATTGGTTCAGTTTTAGTGATCCCTTTACGAGCAGAAAATCAACAAGTTATTGGTACCATTAAGCTTTATGAGAAGAAAAATCGATTATTTAGTTCAATTAATCTTACTTTAGGAGAGGCTATTGCCAGCCTCATATCCGCCCAAACTCTATCCAGCCAATATGAACGAAATAAACAATCTTTGTTAAAGTCAGAAATAAAATTGCTTCATGCACAAGTTAATCCTCATTTTTTATTTAATGCACTCAATACACTACAAGCCGTGATACGTAACGACCGCAAACAAGCTACTGAACTGATAAACTCACTCTCTAACTTCTTGCGTAAAAATTTAAAACGCCCTGAAACGATAACAACATTGTATGACGAAATTGAACATGTAAACACTTACTTACAAATTGAAAAAGCGCGTTTTGGTGAGCATCTGCAAATTAAAATCCAGATCCCGCCAAAATTGCAAGTCACTAAATTACCGACGTTTTCACTACAACCCCTAGTTGAAAATGCGATCAAACATGGAACCGCATATTTATTAAATACTGGCCGAATTAGCCTTCGTGCCTTTCGACAACATGGGCATATTTATATTGAAATTAAAGATAATGCAGGATTATATCAACCTGCGGAAATAAATGATGGATTGGGCATAAAGCTGGTAGATAAGCGTCTGAAACTCCACTACGGTGAACAATATGGTATCAATATCTTCTGCCAACCAGAACAATTCACGAGTTTCGCACAGGCATATAAAATTCTAAAAATGGCTTAAAAGCAATGATTAATCTGCAAGTTACTAAAAAACATAAATTTTCTTAAATTACAATAAGTTGTATTTGATTTATAAGGTTTTGACTATTTATATATCATGCTGAATTAAACTTAAAAATAGAGCGTTTTTTTATTGGTGCGAAACTCGTGCAATTTACTTGTGTCAGGCTGTGTATCCCCGATATTAACGTAACAAACCAGGCGGCTTAACAATGAAGATTGTAATTGTTGATGACGAACCTCTTGCACGCGAGAATTTACGTTACCTATTAGAGCAGGAAACCAATATTGATATTATTAGCGAATGCTCTAATGCCATTGAAGCGCTCAGGGTTATTCATCATAAAAAAACCGGATGTTGTTTTCCTTGATATTCAAATGCCTCGCATTACAGGACTTGAAATGGTACAAATGCTCGGTCCGCAACATCGGCCTTATATTATATTTGTTACCGCTTTCGACGAATACGCTATTCAAGCTTTTGAGGAGCACGTTTTTGACTATTTGCTAAAACCGTTAGAAAAAAACCGTTTATCAAAAACCCTTCAGCGGTTACATCACTATCGGCAAAAACAGAATATTGAACAATTGTCGAGTAATATCTCCCTTAAATACATTCCCTGTGTAGGCCACAATCGTATTTGGTTGATACCCCTTGGCGAAGTGCTCTACATTAGATCTCGTATGAATGGTGTATATGTTATGAATAACAAAAATCAAGAAGGATTTACCGAGCTGACACTACGCACTATTGAAATGCGTACCACATTGGTTCGTTGCCACCGCCAATATTTGATCAATATGGCCCAACTAAAAGAAATTACTTTTACTGAAAATAATCAGGCAAAACTGGTATTAAGTAATGGTCAACATATTCCGATCAGCCGTCGCTACCTGAAAGTCTTTAAAGAGGCGTTAGGATTATGCTAATTCGGTTGATAACCTTTTAATAAACAAAAAGCTGAATTCAATTGAATTCAGCTTTTTGTGCTAAATAGGACAATAATCCTATTACATTAGATATTGTGATTGCTACGACGGCGTAATCCAGCGTTATTATTCCCTTCGTTACGACCACGGAACTGTTCACGCTCACTACGACGTTCATTACCAAAGCGACGTCCTCGCTCACGTAATTCACCACCATTACGCTGCCCACCGTTACCACGACGTTCAAACGGTTGTGCTTCACCTAACAATTGCATTTGCATTGGCTTATTCAAAATACGTGTACGTGTCAAATGATTAAGTAATTCATTTGGCATACCTTTTGGTAACTCTATTGTTGAGTGTGAAGCAAACAATTTAATATTACCAATATAACGACTACTAATATCTGCTTCGTTAGCAATTGCACCGACAATGTGGCGAACTTCAACGCCATCATCACGACCAACTTCAATACGGTACAATTCCATATCACCGACATCACGACGCTCACGACGCGGACTACGTTCAGAAGTGCCGTTACTGCGACGACGCTCATCACGTGAATTAAATTCACGTTTTGCACGACGAACAGGATCAGGTGGCAATATTAGCGGCCGATCACCTTGCGCCATTTTTAATAGTGCTGAAGCTAAGGTTTCCATATCCAGATCATCATCAACAACTAATTTAGCCAGTAATGCACGATATTTTTCTAAATCACCGCTTTCTAATTGTTTTTGAATATTTTCAGCAAATTTAGCTTGGCGACGTTCACTTAAAAGCGCAGAACTTGGTAACTCAACTTCGGCAATTGGCTGCTTCATGGTACGTTCAATATTGCGTAGTAGTCGACGTTCACGATTATCGACAAACAAAATAGCACGCCCAGCTCGACCTGCTCGACCGGTACGACCAATTCGATGCACATAAGATTCTGCATCCATCGGTATGTCATAATTAACAACTAAACTAATACGTTCAACATCTAGACCACGTGCTGCGACATCGGTGGCAATTAATATATCAAGACGGCCATCTTTCAAACGCTCTAAAGTTTGCTCACGTAGAGCTTGATTCATATCGCCATTTAGAGCCGAGCTATTATAGCCACTACGTTCAAGCGCTTCAGCAACCTCTAATGTGGCATTTTTAGTGCGTACAAAAATAATTGCTGCATCAAAATCTTCAGCCTCCAAAAAACGAACTAATGCTTCATTTTTACGCATGCCATAGACAGACCAATAGCTTTGGGTAATGTCTGGACGCGTCGTCACACTGGATTGAATGCTGATCTCTTTTGGTGATTTCATAAAACGACGGGTAATACGACGGATCGCTTCCGGCATTGTGGCAGAAAATAGTGCCGTTTGATGCTCAGTTGGGATCTGACTCATGATATTTTCAACGTCTTCAATGAACCCCATACGTAACATTTCGTCCGCTTCATCAAGAACCAAGCCACGTAAATGGGATAAATTTAGCGTCCCTCGTTTCAAGTGATCTAATAAGCGACCCGGAGTTCCTACTACAATTTGCGGGCCTTGCCTTAGTGCGCGTAGTTGCGAATCGTAACGCTGCCCACCATAAAGTGCGACTACATTTACTGAACGCATGTGTTTGGAGAACTCACTCATGGCTTCCGCAACTTGTACGGCTAACTCACGCGTTGGTGCCAACACTAAGATTTGAGGGGCTTTCAATGTGATATCTATATTATGTAATAGCGGTAAACTAAAAGCGGCGGTTTTACCACTACCGGTTTGTGCCATACCTAATACGTCACACCCATCTAATAAATAGGGGATACATTGCTGCTGGATTGGCGATGGTTTTTCATAACCAAGGTCATTTAGTGCAGAAAGAATCGGTGTTGATAAACCTAAATCAGCAAAAGAGATTTCAGTCTCATTAGTCATGCAAAAGTGCCTCATTTATTATGGCGGCCAGTTTACATAACTCTGCGAAAAAAATTTCGGTCATTTTCATTTAAAATGTGAACTGGCTCAAATTATGTTATTAAACGAACAACAAGCCCTCATCACAATCGATGAAGACTTAAAAAAGCAGTGATGATATGTTCGTCGCTACTGTTAGCCTGATTCTGAAAGGTCGTCTTGTGCCTGACCTAACAAAGCCAGTTCCAACAGACCATAGCGGTGCTCAACAAAGCTATGTGCATTGCTAGCTACCGTAAGCTTGAATAACGCTATAGCGTTATCATTATCCCCCAGACTTAGGTAATATTTACCTAAATAGAAGTTAGTTTCACTAAGATGCTCAGCGAGCGAAGTGTTATCTGTTGAATTTTCTTTCAGACGAACCATCAATGTTTTTTCACTGATTTTACCTAAATAGAATTCAACTATATTCCAGCCCCATTGCCCTTTTTCCGCTTGGTTATAACGAGATAACAAATTGGCTTGCGCCATTTTTGGTTTTATCTCTTTCTCCACTAAATAAAGCCATAAGCTGCGGAAAGGATCATTTGGATCTTGTCGATAATACGCCAGCAGATCACCCTGCGCCAATCGATATCTCCCACCATAATACAGTGCAATACCCCGATTCATGCGCGCGAAATTGTAAGTTGGATCAAGCTCTAAAACAGAATCAAACGCTTCATAGGCTGCATCAAAATCGCCTGCCTGTGTAAAATATATTCCCAGAAAATTAAAAACTTCCGGAATATCAGGACGTATAGCTAGCGCCATAGTAAAATCATTTCGCGCTAACGCCCTCAATCCGAGACTATCATACAACACACCGCGTTCATATAAAAGCTGTGCATATTCATCATCGGACAAAGACCGGCTCGCAAGGATCTGTTCCATACGAGCCAATATTACTTCTTGTTGCAATGTGGGTTGCAATGGGACAGCAAAGACTTCATTTTTACGCCAGTTTTCACTGCTGCAACCGACAATAAAAACAATAACAGCAGTATAAAGCCAGCGCAGAAAAGAATTCATTTCCTTCTCCCAAAGACAGAAACTAATCAATATATCCCGTCAATCCCCACAATTACCGGAGACTCAGCTATTAAAAAAACTGAGTAGGTGCTCTTTTTACAGGACACCGAGCCTTACGTCAAATTATTCTGCAGAAATCTGTGTTTCTGTTTCAGCCGGCTTTTCAGCAGAAACCGCCTCTTTAATACTAAGACGAATACGACCCTGCCGATCAATTTCCAATACTTTGACTGGCACTTCCTGACCTAACTGTAAGTAATCAGTAACTTTTTCAACGCGTTTTTCTGCTATCTGAGAGATATGCACCAGCCCTTCTTTACCACCACCAATGGCAACAAAAGCACCAAAGTCAACGATACGTGTGACTTTGCCCTGATAGATACGACCAACTTCAACTTCTGCGGTAATATCTTCAATACTACGAATAGCCGCTTCTGCTTTAGAACTATCGGTTGCAGCAATTTTTACGGTACCATCATCATCAATTTCAATCGTAGTACCGGTTTCTTCAGTCAATGCTCTAATGACAGAACCACCTTTACCTATTAAATCTTTGATCTTATCAGGATTGATGTGGATAGTGTGAATACGTGGCGCAAACTCAGAAATCTCTTCACGAGGGCCATTAATAGCCTCTTCCATAACACTTAAAATGTGTAAACGAGCCCCTTTTGCCTTGTTTAACGCAACTTGCATAATTTCACGCGTAATGCCCTCAATCTTGATATCCATTTGTAGAGCACTAATACCTTCACGACTACCCGCGACTTTAAAATCCATATCGCCTAAATGATCTTCATCACCCAAGATATCGGAAAGCACAACAAAATCATCGTTTTCTTTCACTAATCCCATTGCAATACCTGCTACCGCTGCCTTAATTGGAACGCCGGCATCCATTAATGCTAGTGATGCCCCACAGACGGAAGCCATAGAAGAAGAGCCATTAGATTCAGTGATTTCAGAAACTACACGTACAGTATAGGGAAACTCTGACTGGTTTGGCATCACCGCCAATACTCCACGCTTAGCCAAACGCCCATGGCCAATTTCACGCCTTTTTGGTGAACCGACCATGCCTGTTTCACCTACTGAATAAGGAGGGAAATTATAATGGAATAGAAAACGACCGGTATATTCACCCATCAGCTCGTCAATAACTTGCGCATCACGTTCAGTACCAAGAGTTGCCGTGACCAACGCCTGCGTTTCTCCACGCGTAAATAACGCTGAACCATGGGTACGAGGTAATACACCCGTACGGACATCAAGTGCACGTACCATGTCTTTTTCTCGCCCATCAATCCTCGGTTCACCTTTTAATACCCTAGTACGGACAACTTTTTTCTCTAAACCGGAAAGAATGTCGTTTATCTCAGCAACATCTAAAGATTCATTTTCTGCCAAAAGCGCATTAGCGACATCTTCTTTAATTGCATCAACGTTAGTGTAACGTTCTTGTTTTTCAGTAATACGATAAGCATCACCTAACCGCTGTTCAGCTAATTGAGCAATACGATTATGCAATTCTTCATTAATCGCTTCAGGCTGCCAGTCCCATTTTTCTTTACCTGTTTCGTCTGCCAAGGCATTAATATTATCAATCACGATTTGCTGTTGCTCGTGACCAAAAACAACCGCACCAAGCATTTGCTCTTCCGTCAATAAATCAGCTTCAGACTCTACCATTAGTACCGCACTCGACGTACCTGCGACAACTAAATCTAAGCGACTGCTTTTCAATTCATCAACGGTGGGATTTAAAACATACTGGTCATCAGTATAACCCACACGAGCCGCACCAATTGGACCATTAAATGGAATACCCGATATAGATAATGCAGCAGAGGCGCCGATCATAGCAACAATATCTGGATTCACTTGCGGATTAATGGATACAACCGTAGCAATAATCTGTATTTCATTGACAAATCCCTCTGGAAACAGGGGACGAAGTGGACGATCAATCAGCCGGGCTATCAGTGTTTCACCTTCACCTGGACGACCCTCACGACGAAAAAAACTACCAGGAATTCGGCCGGCAGCATAAGATCGTTCCTGATAGTTAACTGTCAATGGAAAGAAATCCTGCCCTTCTTTCACTTTTTTCTGCCCAACAACAGTGACAAATACGGCTGTATCATCCATATTAACCATAACTGCAGCAGTCGCTTGACGCGCCATCATACCCGTTTCGATAGTGACGGTATGTTGGCCATATTGAAATTTACGAACAATAGGATTAAGCAAAATAATACCCTTTTAATAGCTGTTTATTTATATAACAACACCAATATTTCCTTTCTTGCTACATCCTCGCGACTAATGACAATACTGAATATTTTTACTTATTTTGTGAATATCAGTATTCTCATTAGCCGCGCGAACCGATTGTAGCTAAAGAAGCTCACATTATTTAGAAATAAATTGACAAAAATCTATTTCCTAAAATCATTTTGTAAGTGTAAACTAATTCTAAAAATTTTTTCCGCTTTTCTAGCAGAAAAGGGGCCTACTGGCCCCTTTTCTTTTGAAACCAACTAATCAGCGACGCAATCCTAAGCGCTCAATAAGTGTGGTATAACGAGCAACATCTTTACCCTTAAGATAGTTCAATAGCTTACGACGCTGAGCAACCATACGCAACAGCCCTCGACGGCTGTGGTGATCTTTCTTGTGCTCTGCAAAGTGACCTTGCAAATGATTAATCTCCGCAGTCAATAGAGCAACTTGAACTTCACTAGAACCCGTGTCATTTTTATCACGGCCATAGTCTGAGATAATCTGCGCTTTCGCTTCAGTACTTAGAGACATAAATAACTCCAAATTTTCCATTAAACATAAGGAAGGCCAATCTCTAATTCAGCCTTCCCGAACAAATGCTCACCTATTTTACGCTTCAATTAATCATAACGCAAGATTACATCTAAATCCTATCAAACACTTTCCACCACTAAACGACGAGGTGCTATCCTATTTTGTTCATCGATCTCAGCAATACCAATAAATTTATGCATATCACCTTCTGTTACGCGAACTTTATTACCTTCGGAAAGCCGATGGTTAGCAACAACAACTGCTTGCCCTTGTTTAAAATAGCTTGCAACAATCGATGAAATATTGATTTCAGGAAAATGGTTAACTGCTGTATCCATTGGTAATAATAAAGGATCTAATTGTGCTTCCAGAGAAGTTGTCCCTAATTCCACTTGCTGCTTAAGCGTATATAATTGTTCTATTGTTACCATACGTTCACTGGGATAACTAGCTACCTGTAAGCGCCTTAGATAAATCACATGAGCACCACAACCCAACAATTCACCTAAATCATCAATAATAGTTCGTATATAAGTTCCTTTAGAACAATGAATTGTTAATTCCAGTTCATTCTCTTGCCAACGCTCAAATTGTAAATCATAAACAGTAATCGGCCGGCCTTCACGTTCAATAGTAATCCCCTGACGGGCATATTCATAGAGTGGCTTACCCTGATACTTAAGCGCAGAATACATAGACGGTATTTGGATTAAATTACCACGAAATTTATCTAATGCCTTATCAAGTTGCAGCTGTGTTATTTCGATAGGGCGTTGACAAATTATTTTACCATGCGCATCTGAAGTATCAGTACGCTGTCCTAAACGAGCAATAACCCGATAGCGTTTATCAGAATCAAGCAAAAATTGTGAAAATTTGGTTGCTTCACCCAAACAAATCGGTAACATACCGGTTGCTAAAGGATCGAGTGCTCCTGTATGACCGGCTTTTTTCGCATTAAATAAACGACGTACTTTCTGCAAAGCGTCATTAGATGAAAGTTCTGCCGGTTTATCTAATAACAATACTCCGTGAACCTCACGACCACGACGACGCCTCATTACTTCCTCTCTTTATCATCTTTTGTAGTATGACGGCGCTTTTCATCATCACGGATCACGTTGCTAACTAAATTAGACATACGCATACCTTCCACCAAAGAACTATCATAAAAAAAAGTTAATTCAGGAACAATACGTAAACCCATCGCTTTACCCAACAAAGAACGAATATGTTTCGCCATATCACCATTCAATACTTTAATACCATTTTTAACCATATCTGTTTCATGTTCTTTTGCTGATATGTTTAAAAAAGTCACGAACACTTTGGCATAAGCCAAATCACGAGAAACTTCCACCCCTGAGACAGTAGCCATTTTAACACGTGGATCTTTAATTTCTCGATGAAGAATAATGGCGATCTCTTTTTGTATTTCCTGGGCAACACGCTGAGCACGACCAAACTCTCTTGCCATTATGATATCTCCTCACAAGGGTAAAACTAAAATATAATGACCATTAATTATTATGATATATATATATTAGAAAAATAAAATTCAATACTTATATCTATTTGATTTTTTTATATAAAATAAATATTAACTATTATTTATCATAATAGAATTAATCTCATCGCAACAATCGATAACCAATATACCCGATCTAAATGGTTATCTATAACTCTTTAATTAAAAGGCCATAACATCAGTTATGGCCTTTTAATAAGCATCAATAAAGCAGGCATTAATTATCAATAGAACGTTTCACTTCAATGATTTCAAATACTTCTATCATATCACCTACACGTACATCATTATAATTCTTCACACCAATACCACACTCCATGCCATTGCGTACTTCGTTGACATCATCTTTAAAGCGACGTAATGATTCCAACTCACCTTCATAAATAACCACATTATCCCGCAATACACGGATAGGGTTATTACGCTTGATTATGCCTTCAACAACCATACAACCAGCAATGGCCCCAAACTTAGGTGATTTAAACACATCACGGACTTCGGCTAATCCGATAATTTGCTGTTTATATTCAGGCGCCAACATGCCACTCATCGCCTGTTTGATCTCATCGATAAGACTATAAATAACCGAGTAATAGCGTAGATCCAAATTTTCGCTTTCAACAATGCGTCTTGCTGCAGCATCAGCGCGGACATTGAAACCAATGATAATTGCATTAGAAGCAGCAGCCAATGTAACATCGGTTTCTGTAATACCACCCACACCTGAACCAATAATTTTTACTTTCACTTCATCAGTTGATAATTTTTGCAACGAATCAGTAATGGCTTCACAGCTACCTTGTACATCGGTTTTTAATACAATATTTAACTCAGAAATCTTACCATCTTCCATATTAGCAAACATGTTTTCTAGTTTTGACTTCTGCTGGCGTGCCAATTTTACTTCTCGGAATTTACCTTGACGATAAAGTGCAACCTCACGCGCTTTCTTTTCATCACGGACAACCGTTGCTTCATCGCCTGCTGAAGGTACATTTGATAACCCCAGAATTTCAACCGGAATCGATGGCCCAGCAGACTGAATATCTTCACCTAATTCATTACGCATTGCACGAATACGGCCATACTCAAAACCACATAGTACAATGTCACCTTTATTAAGGGTGCCTTCCTGAACTAAAATCGTCGCAACCGAACCGCGACCTTTGTCCAAATAAGACTCGATAACAACACCACTTGCCATTCCAGTACGAACCGCTTTGAGTTCTAATACTTCAGCTTGTAATAAGATAGCTTCTAATAATTCATCAATCCCTGTCCCTTTTTTGGCAGATACATTGATAAATTGATTTTCGCCACCCCACTCTTCAGCCACAACACCATATTGCGACAGCTCATTTTTGACGCGATCAGGATCAGCTTCGTGTTTATCAATTTTATTAACTGCAACGACAACTGGCACATTAGCGGCCTTGGCATGCTGAATAGCTTCTATCGTCTGAGGCATCACACCATCATCCGCCGCAACGACCAAAACAACAATATCCGTTGCTTTAGCACCGCGGGCACGCATTGAAGTAAATGCAGCATGTCCTGGTGTATCTAAGAAGGTAATCATGCCTTTATCTGTTTCAACATGATAGGCACCTATGTGCTGCGTAATGCCGCCAGCTTCACCCGATGCAACTTTAGTTGAACGAATATAGTCAAGTAATGAAGTTTTACCATGGTCAACATGCCCCATGATGGTTACAACTGGCGCCCGAGGTTCTGCAACTGCTTCACCGGTATCACGATCATTTAAAATCGCTTCTTCCAGCTCATTTTCACGCCGTAAAATAACTTTATGCCCCATTTCCTCTGCCACAAGTTGCGCTGTTTCTTGATCAACAACCTGATTAATGGTCACCATAGCGCCCATTTTCATCATGGTCTTGACAACTTGTGAGCCTTTGACTGCCATCTTATTCGCTAATTCAGCAACCGAGATAGTTTCGCCTATCACAACATCACGGTTAATAACCGCAACCGGTTTTGTAAAACTTTGCTGTAATGAACTAGTTTTTTTCTGTTTACCTTTGGTTTTATTCGTACGACCAACCGCTCGCTCTTCTTCGCGATCAGCTTTTTTAGAATGTTTATTATTTTTTTTCTGCCGAGTAGCCTTTCCAGCTCGATTTCGGGCGCGACGGCCTTCTTCTTGGGCATCATTTTCATCTTCTGCTTCACGAGCATGACGAGAAGTCGTAGTATGATAATCTGCATTATCTTCCGTTTCGTCATTACTACTCCAACGATTGGAGTTTTCCTCTGCCATACGACGAGCTTCTTCGGCAACGCGTTTAGCTTCCGCTTCAACCTTACGTCGCATCTCTTCTTCAGCTTTACGTTTAAGCTCTGCTGCCTCAGCTTCGCGACGCTGTTTTTCAGTATAAGCAGCCGAATCTTGACTGGATTTAGCTGTTTTTGGATTATTTTTACTTTGTTTCACTTTCTCTTTTTCCGCTGCTTCGCGCTTTGCTTTTTCAGCTGCTTCACGCTTCGCTTTTTTCTCTTCAGCTTCACGTTTCGCTTTTTTTTCTGCTTCGCGCTTTGCTTGCTCTTCCGCTTCATGCTTCACTTGTTCTTCAGCTTTCGCTTTTTCCAAGGCATCGCGGTCAACATATGTGCGCTTTTTACGAACCTCAATGTTGACTGATTTACTTTTTCCGCCAGTACTCGGCACACTTAGTGTGCTGCGAGTTTTTCGCTGTAGTGTTAATTTGCCAGTCTGGTTACCTGTCGTCCCATCTTCACGATTTAAGTATGCAAGTAAAGTTTCTTTTTCATTTTGAGTAACAGCATCATTTTCAGTTTTCTTTATCCCTGCATCAGCAAACTGCTGTACCAGGCGTTCAACTGAAGTTTGAATCTCTGCTGCCAATGATTTTACAGTTTCATCTGCCATTCTGTTCCTTCCTGCTACAAATTATTTTGGATCGTTGCCAAACCAGCAAATATTGCGCGCAGCCATAATAATTTCACCAGCCTGTTCATCATTCAGCCCTTCTTCAATATCTCTCAGATCGTCGATCCCCTGTTCGGCAAGATCTTCCAATGTACAAATACCATGAGCAGCTAGGTTCATTGCTAAAGCATGATTCATACCTGGTAGATTTAACAGATCCTCAGTTGGCTGATTATCACCCATACTCTCTTTTTGAGCCAATTCTAATGTCGTCAGCGCTGCTTTCGCTCTTTCACGCAAAACTTCAATCGTTGTCTCATCAAGACCTTCAATTTCTAATAGTTCGTTGATTGGTACATAAGCTAATTCTTCTAATGTAGAAAAACCTTCTTCAACGAGAGCAGTAGCGAATTCTTCATCAATATCAAGGTGCTTAACAAAAGAATCAATAGATGCATGTGCCTCTGCTTGATGTTTAGCTTCAAGTTCTTCCGCGGTCATTACATTCAATTCCCATCTGTCATCTCCACGATGCTTTTTCATTAACTGGGAAGCTAAGCGAACATTTTGTCCATTGCGGCCAATTGCCTGAGCCAAATTACTACTTTCAACGGCAACATCCATCGTACATTTATCTTCATCAACGACAATAGAGGCAACGTCAGCTGGTGCCATCGCATTAATCACAAATTGTGCAGGATTATCATCCCACAAAACAATATCAATACGCTCTCCTCCAAGTTCGCTTGATACTGCTTGCACCCTTGCACCACGCATCCCAACACAAGCGCCTACTGGATCGATGCGTTTATCATTCGTTTTTACGGCAATTTTTGCCCGCGATCCTGGATCACGAGCAGCGGCTTTAATTTCAATAATTTCTTCACCGATTTCCGGTACTTCTATGCGAAATAATTCTACTAACATTTCAGGACGAGAACGGCTAACAAACAGCTGCGCTCCACGCGCTTCTGGGCGTACATCATACAATGCACCACGCACACGGTCACCTGGTCGAAAGTTTTCACGTGGTAACATATCTTCCCGTAAAATTACCGCTTCGGCATTATTACCTAAATCCAAGGTAATATTTTCACGATTAACTTTTTTTACCACCCCGGTAATGATTTCACCTTGCTGCTCACGAAATTGCTCGACAACCATCGCTCTCTCAGCTTCACGTACCTTTTGAACAATAACCTGTTTTGCAGTTTGAGTGGTAATGCGGTCAAAGGTGACAGACTCTATTTGATCCTCTACATAATCGCCTAAATTAATCTCTGAGTCTTCAAATTTTGCCGCATCTAAAGTAATTTCCCGTGTCGGCAGTGTAACTTCTTCAACCACCAACCAACGACGAAATGTATCAAAATCTCCCGTTTTACGATCAATATTAACGCGAACATAAATCTCTTGTTCATATTTTTTCTTAGTAGCTGTTGCTAATGCGGTTTCAAGCGCTTCAAAGATTTTTTCGCGAGGAAGCGATTTTTCATTAGAAACCGCTTCCACAACAGCCAGAATTTCTTTATTCATCCTAGTTGCCTCATTGAACTTTATTAAAAGTGGGGTACCAGGTTAGCTTTCTGGATGTTTTTTAGTGCAAACACTTCGTCCTTGCCATCCACAGTAACCGTAATCATTTCGTCATCAACAGCTTTAATTATACCTCGCCATTTACGACGGTTCTGCATTGCTATTCTTAATATTAAATTCACTTCTTTACCAATAAAATGCTGATAGTGTGCAACAGTAAAGAGTGGACGCTCAAGTCCTGGTGAAGATATCTCCAGGTTATAGAGCTCTGAGATCGGATCCTCAACATCCAGTACTGCACTGACCTGGTGGCTAACTTCGGCACAATCATCAACGGTAATACCATTTTCGTTATCAATATAAACGCGTAATGTCGAAACCCGTGCTCGAATAAACTCCAGACCAACAAATTCAAAACCTAGAGCTTCTACCGGCACTGAAATCATCGATATTAATTTTTGCTCTAACGTGGACAAACCCCACCCCCAGACATAAAAAAAGGGCTAAAAGCCCAGTAATTCTGTTTTAAATAACAAAAAACCCCGAAAACCGGGGCTTTATGCAACTGGACCCTATACACTGCCAGTAGGTTTAACCCCTGACTCAGCACTCTTCCAAACGAAAATAATCCAATTAGACGCCTGAAATAGATCATATGCTAAGAAGTGGTTGCGGGAGCCGGATTTGAACCGACGACCTTCGGGTTATGAGCCCGACGAGCTACCAAGCTGCTCCATCCCGCGTTCCGAAATTCCGCAAATTTTACGCTGATAATATGCGAAACGCAAGCTATCTTTTAAAATGGTGCCGAGAACGGGACTTGAACCCGTACGCCCATTTTATAGGCACTACCACCTCGAGGTAGCGTGTATACCAATTTCACCACCTCGGCACACCAGTAAGACAATTTTTTAATAAAACCGCCTCACTACACAAATTGTTGCTTAATTAATGAGGGATATCACTTGTTGGTGCTACAGGCGCTGTAGGAACTCCCACTGGTTTCTCAACTTTAACAGGTTCACCAATGTTTTCCCATTTGCTTCCAGTCACACTTTTATTAGCAGTTAAATTCCCTAAAATTAAACTGATAACAAAGAATAATGTTGCAAAGATAGCCGTCATCCGCGTCATAAAATTACCTGATCCTGATGAACCAAATAATGTTGCAGAAGCACCTGCACCGAATGAAGCTCCGATATCAGCACCTTTCCCTTGTTGCAGCATGACAATACCAATCAGCGCAATTGAGACTAATAAAAGGATAACCAAAAGGGTTATGTACATAGCTAACTACCTATTTGACAATAAAATTCGGAAAAACTTATCTACTGCAACTTGCTCTTTAAGTCGTTACTTTAAGGAGCGGTTTTGAATACTAACCAAACCTTAGCTGACAAGCAAGATTATTTTTATCTCATCGTACTATTTGTAGAAAAAAACAACAAAAGTTGTTCTCCAAAGCCAGTTGACGAAAAATGACACAATACTTATACAACTATATGATCTTTTGTAAAAATATTATGACCTATTTCACTTGCTTGACCACTTCAGCAATGCGATTAGCCATTGCGGTAACCTGCTTTTCATTCTCACCTTCCACCATGATGCGAATTAAAGGCTCGGTACCTGATTTACGCAATAAAACCCGTCCTCTACCTGCTAGTTCTTTTTTCACTTGGTTTACCACATTTAAAACTTCTTCTGTGGCCAATGGATTATGGCTACCGGAAAAACGCACATTTATTAATACCTGAGGCATCAATTTAACCTCACAACAGAGATCATAAAGGCTCATATTATTACGGATCATCGCACTTAGAACTTGTAAACCAGCAATAATTCCATCACCTGTTGTCGTTTTATCTAACAAAATAATATGGCCTGAATTTTCAGCACCAAGCCGCCATCCTTGCTCTTGTAATTTTTCGAGAACATAACGATCGCCAACTTTTGCCCTGATAAAAGGTATATCCAACTGTTGCAGGGCTAATTCTAATCCCATATTACTCATTAAAGTGCCAACAACTCCACCGTGCAATTGACCTTGTCGAAGTGCATCACGCGCAATAATATAAAGAATTTGATCGCCATCTATTCTATTACCACGATGATCAACCATTATTACCCGATCACCATCACCATCAAAAGCAAGACCAATATCCGCTTTTTCTGTTACCACACGTTTTTGCAATAGCGTAACATCAGTCGCGCCACAACCCTCATTAATATTCAGTCCATTTGGTTCACAGCCGATTGCGATGACTTCCGCACCAAGCTCAGTTAAAACATTCGGGGCAATATGATAGGTTGCGCCATTAGCACAATCTAAAACTATTTTTAATCCACTTAAACTTTGGTCACTGGGAAACGTCCCTTTGCAATACTCTATATAACGCCCAGCAGCATCAACAATGCGACTCGCTCGTCCTAATTCGGCAGACTCAACACAAGTAAGTGGTTTTTCCATCTCAGCTTCTATTGCTTCTTCTACATCATCAGGTAATTTAGTGCCATCAATCGAAAAGAATTTAATACCATTATCATAATAGGGATTATGGGAAGCAGAAATAACAATGCCCGCTTCAGCCCGGTATGTGCGTGTTAAATAAGCAATCGCTGGTGTAGGCATAGGACCTGTAAATGCAGCTGATAACCCAGCTGCTGCAAGACCCGCTTCTAAAGATGACTCCAACATATAACCTGAAATGCGTGTATCTTTACCTATGATTATTTTACGAGAACCATGCCGCGCTAAAACCTTACCCGCTGCCCAACCCAATTTCAAAACAAAATCAGGGGTAATTGGGTTTTCTCCTACTTTGCCACGAATACCATCGGTGCCAAAATATTTGCGCTTACTCATAATCATCTGTTTCCTTTACTGAAAGGGTTGCTTGAACAATCTTCATAGCCTGTACAGTTTCTTTTACATCATGAGCACGAATAATCTGTGCTCCCTGCATAGCTGCGATAACTGCGCATGCGATACCGCCAATAAGCCGTTCCTCTAGTGGTACATCTAATAGTTCACCAATCATAGATTTACGTGACATACCCACTAATAGTGGCACTCCGAAAGCATGAAATTCATTCAATTTCGCTAATAATTGATAATTATGCACCAAGTTTTTACCAAAACCGAAACCTGGATCAATAATCAAACGATTTTTCGCAATGCCAGCCTCTTCACAGCGTTCAATTTCATCTGATAAATACTGTTTTACTTCTACAACCACATTTTTATAATCGGGTGTTTGTTGCATTGTCTTAGGTTGACCTAACATATGCATAATACAGATCGGTAATCCTGTTTCAGCCGCAGCTTCTAATGCACCCGGTTCATGTAACGACCGAACATCATTAATAATATGCGCACCTGCTCTAGCTGCCTCTGTCATGACAACACCTTTAGAAGTATCAACAGAAACCCAAACATCAAAACGGTCAGTTACTGCTTCGATTATTGGGATAACTCGATCAAGTTCTTGCTGTAGACTGACTTCACTAGCACCCGGACGGGTTGATTCACCACCAATATCGATAATTGCCGCACCATGGTTAACCATACTAGCTACATGCTTGAGCGCATAGTCATAACGATTGTATATACCACCATCAGAAAAAGAGTCTGGAGTAACATTTAATATTCCCATAACAACAGGACAATTAAGATCAAGCTCTATTTTTCGGGCAGTAATTTTCATAATCACCTTACTCAACCAAACAAAACCCCAGGTTGTCCTGGGGTTTCAATCATTTATTCATTTCACATAGAGAACCAATGATCATTAACGATTCTCTGTGTTACTTCCATTATCATTTTCTTGCACATTATCTTCACCCTGAGCGGCAGAAATATTCTTTTCTGGCTCTCCTTGTGATGAGGATGTTGTAGTAGGATTACTATCATTATCATCCCAGCCAGCTGGAGCTCTAACTGGACGGCGATTCATCAAATCATCAATTTGAGGTGCATCAATGGTTTCATATTTCATCAATGCATCCTTCATCGCATGCAAAATATCCATGTGTTCATTCAAAATCTGACGAGCTCGTTTATAATTACGATCAATAATCGCCTTGATCTCTTCATCAATTGCTCGCGCAGTTTCGTCTGACATATGATTAGCTTTAGCAACCGAGCGGCCCAGGAAAACCTCACCTTCTTCTTCGGCATAGAGCAATGGCCCTAATTTCTCAGAAAAACCCCATTGCGTCACCATATTACGAGCAAGATTAGTTGCTACTTTAATGTCGTTTGACGCGCCAGTAGATACCTTTTCTGAACCGTAAATAATTTCTTCAGCTAATCTGCCGCCATAAAGCGTAGAAATTTGACTTTCTAGCTTTTGCCGACTCGCACTAATTTGATCACCTTCTGGCAAGAAGAATGTGACACCTAACGCACGACCTCGTGGGATAATTGTCACTTTATGAACAGGATCATGTTCTGGAACAATACGTCCTATAATCGCATGGCCAGCCTCATGATAAGCCGTAGATTCTTTTTGTTCCTCTGTCATCACCATAGAGCGACGTTCAGCACCCATCATGATCTTGTCTTTTGCCTTTTCGAATTCCACCATCGTGACAACACGCTTATTTCCGCGTGCTGCAAAAAGGGCGGCTTCATTAACTAAATTAGCTAAATCAGCACCAGAAAAACCAGGTGTGCCTCGTGCCAATACTGAAGCATCAACACTAGGATCTAAAGGTACACGGCGCATATGAACTTTCAAAATCTGCTCACGACCACGTACATCAGGTAAACCCACAACAACCTGCCTATCAAAACGTCCAGGACGCAATAATGCCGGATCTAACACATCGGGACGGTTGGTAGCGGCAATAACAATAATACCTTCATTACCTTCAAATCCATCCATCTCTACCAACATTTGGTTAAGAGTTTGTTCACGTTCATCGTGCCCTCCTCCCAAACCTGCGCCACGTTGGCGGCCAACCGCATCGATTTCGTCAATAAATATGATACAAGGCGCGGCTTTCTTTGCTTGTTCAAACATATCACGAACTCGAGAAGCACCAACACCAACGAACATTTCTACGAAATCTGAACCGGAGATAGTAAAAAAGGGAACTTTTGCTTCACCTGCAATGGCTTTTGCCAATAAAGTTTTACCTGTTCCCGGTGGCCCTACCATCAGAATTCCCTTAGGAATTTTACCACCTAATTTTTGAAAACGACCCGGTTCACGCAAATATTCAACTAGCTCACCAACTTCTTCTTTTGCTTCATCACAACCAGCAACATCAGCAAAAGTGGTTTTAATTTGATCTTCTGTCAGCATGCGCGCCTTACTCTTACCAAAGGACATAGCACCTTTGCCACCTCCTCCTTGCATCTGACGCATAAAAAAGATCCAAACCCCAATTAGTAATAGCATTGGGAACCAGGAAATGAAAATAGTCGCTAAGAAACTTTGCTCTTGAGGTGGTTCACCAATGACGGTGACATGCCTTTCAAGCAAGGTATCCAACAATCTTGGATCCTCTCTCACTGGAATATAAGTCGTATAACGACTGTTATCCGTTTTCTTAACACTAATTTCACGATCAGAAATCCGCACTTCACGTATCTGATCCTGAGTTAACTCATTCATAAAGGTAGAATAATCCACCCTGCGACTATTCGAATCGCTAGGACCAAAACTCTGGAATAGAGACATCAGGACTACCGCAATGACTACCCAGAGAATCAGGTTTTTCGCCATGTCACTCAAGGGATGAACCTCTTCATTACAACTATGTTAAATAAATAACGTACAGGGTACTATATTTTGCGTCCTGTCGCTACAATGTACACTTCACGTGAACGTGACCGTGAAGCATCTGGTTTACGAATTTTAACTTTCAAAAATAGAGAGCGAATTTCCCTCAGATATTCATCAAAGCCTTCTCCCTGAAATACTTTAACAATAAAACTTCCCCCAGTAGCCAGTACATCGCGACACATATCCAACGCTAGCTCAACCAGATACATGGATCGAGGAATATCGACCGCAGGTGTCCCACTCATATTGGGAGCCATATCAGACATAACAACCTGGACTTTTTTATCACCAGCTCGTTCAAGTAATGCCTTCAATATCTGCTCATCCCGAAAATCTCCTTGTAAGAAATCAACACCTACGATGGGATCCATTAGTAATAAATCACTTGCAATAACCCGCCCTGTCTGGCCAACTTTGCTTACTGCATATTGAGACCAACCACCAGGCGCTGCCCCTAAATCAACAACGGTCATACCAGGTTTAAATATTTTATCACTCTGCTGGATCTCATCCAATTTAAACCATGCACGCGAGCGAAACCCTTTTTTTTGTGCTTGAAGAACGTATTTATCACTAAAATGTTCCTGCAACCAACGACTAGAGCTTGCTGAACGCTTTTTATTAGCCATTGTTTTTCCAACTATACTTATAAAATAACACTGATCTCTGCCATTTTCGATATACCAAAATTATAGAATTTATGGTGATAACTAAAAGATGGCGGTAGAATGTACCGTTTTCAATCCCACTAAAGCAAAAAACAATGACTCTTAATAAAAAGCAAATACAATATCTAAAAAGCCTTGCTCATCATCTAAAGCCTGTTGTAATGATAGGTAACAATGGTTTAACTGAAGGTGTTTTAGCTGAAATCGAACAATCTTTGTCATATCATGAACTTATTAAAATCAAGATAGCGAGCGAAGATCGCGAAAGCAAAAATTTTATAGCTAACGCTATTGTTCGAGAAACCGATGCTATCAATGTGCAAATTATTGGTAAAATTTTGATACTCTATCGCCCTTCTGAAGCACGCAAGATCATTTTACCTAAATAAGTTTTCTACATTTATACAAAAATGCCATCCCACTTCAAGGTAAAAAAGGCCGCTTTGGCCTCTTTTACTTTTGAATTAACTCAAGAACATAACACTTTAAGATAAAATGAAAATCAAATATATTCCACTCGTAAAATTTCATATTCAACTTCACCGCCAGGGGTGTTGATAACTGCCACATCATCCATAGTCTTACCGATCAGGCCTCGAGCTATTGGTGAATTAACAGAAATGAGATTTTCTTTGATGTCGGCTTCATCATCACCCACAATACGATAAATCTGATCTTCATTTGTCATTACATTAAATACGGTAACTGTCGCGCCGAATATTACACGACCCTCATTTTTCATTTTTTTTACATCAATAACTTGCGCATGAGACAATTTAGCCTCAATTTCTTGGATACGCCCTTCGCAAAACCCTTGCTGCTCACGCGCTGCATGATATTCTGCATTTTCTTTCAAATCACCATGTTCACGTGCTTCTGCAATAGCAGCAATAATTTCAGGACGGCGAATATTCTTTAAAAATTCTAACTCTTTACGCAGCTTGTCTGCGCCACGTACCGTCATTGGAATCTGTTTCATTAATAAATGCCTCTGATTCTTTCCTAAATAAAAATTAAATATCTTCCTGATTTTTCTGTCATTAAAGCAAATTAGCACTTCTGACAAAACAACATTCTGGGCAAACAAAAAAGGGGGCAAACCTTGTTAACTATTAATTTACAACTTTATTATTCTATCATTTAATTAACCATTCTAACGCACACTTAATGCTAGGTCACCGTTTACTTTTTTCTGCATTACACTTTAGTATGTCTACTTTTATATACAGCACTTATGGCTTTTTTTAAAAAAATTGGAAGATCATATTGGTTATTTAACCTACTTTTCATATTCAATCAGGCGCTATCAGCGCCAATTGAAAACTATATTAATTATCTGCCTGCAGGTACAAATCTCTCTTTTATCGCGCAAAAAGTGGGGAGTGATAGTCCATTGTTCGATTACCATAGCCAACAAATGGCACTACCTGCAAGTACTCAAAAAATTATTACCGCACTAGCTGCATTACTTCAATTAGGTCGTGATTATCAATTTGTCACCCATTTCGAAACTGAAGGAAAAATTATCGATCATCGTTTAAAAGGTGATTTGGTTGTACGCTTCACTGGCGATCCAACCTTTACCATTAGCATTTGCCGTTCAAAACGGCGCAAGCTATGCAGGAGCTATTATAAAAACTAACCTGATAGATGCCAAAATCACGATTACCGGGCACATTAAACAACGCCACTTGCCTACCATAGCAGGAAATATTCTGGCCACGACAAAATCTAAACAGCTACATCATTTGCTGACAGTAATGTTAAAAAAATCTGATAATATGATAGCTGATGCGATCTTTAGAACCATAGGCCGTGAATATTATGGAGTCCCGGGTACTTGGTCTTCTGGCTCCGATGCTATCCGCCAGATTTTAAAACAGAAAGCCAATATTAACTTAGCCAATACGATTATGGTAGATGGTTCAGGACTATCTCGTCACAATTTAATTACACCAACGGCTATGATGTCTATTTTGCAATATATTGCTAAACATGATAGTCAACTGAACTTTATCGCTATGTTACCATTAGCTGGTCATGATGGCACTTTACGTTATCGTGGTGGCTTAGACAATGCAGGCGTTAATGGTAAGGTCTCAGCTAAAACCGGTGCTTTGCAAGGAGTATATAACCTTGTCGGCTTCATTACCGCGCAAAGTGGTCAGCGTATCGCTTTCGTGCAGTTTATTTCAGCTTATAGCTTGCCACCAGCGCAATATAATAGTCGCCGTATTCCGCTTGTCCGTTTTGAAAGCCATCTCTATAAAGATCTTTATCGTAATTACTAATAGAAAAACGGGTATCTACTCGATACCCGCTAAAAAATAATTCGCATTAATTAACGCTTATAAATGAAGTCGATTCCCTGTTCATCGTCTTCATTCCAATCGTCATCATCCAGATCCGTTTCATTATCAAGTAGTTGTTCTTTGTGATAATCATCCCACATAAATTCAGCTTTATCGGATCCTGCACTATCTACCGATATATTTTGAGGATGGGCTTGGATAAACGTCATAATATCCCAGCAAAGTGTTTTAACACCTAGCTGATTTACCGCAGAAATCTGATAATACTTATCTTGCCATCCTAATGCTTCAACAATGGCTTTTATACGGTCATTAGCCTCTTCGGGGGTCAAAAGATCAACTTTGTTAAAAACCAACCACCGCGGTTTTTGTGCTAATTTCTCACTATATTTTTCCAGTTCCGCATCAATTATTTTGGCATTTTGAGCCGGATCAGAACCATCAATAGGGCAAATATCAATAAGATGCAGAAGTATCGTGCAACGTTCCAAATGCTTTAAGAAACGAATGCCAAGACCTGTTCCTTCTGCCGCTCCCTCAATTAAGCCAGGGATATCAGCAATAACAAAGCTTTGCTCACTATCCATGCGTACTACGCCCAAACTCGGCACCAAAGTAGTAAATGGATAATCAGCAACTTTGGGTTTTGCCGCCGAGACTGAGCGACTGAAAGTCGATTTACCGGCATTCGGCATACCTAGCATGCCTACATCAGCCAATAACATCAATTCAAGTAGCAATTCTCTTGTTTCACCTTTCGTTCCCATCGTTTTTTGACGGGGAGCACGGTTGACTGATGATTTAAATCGGGTATTACCTAAACCATGAAATCCACCTTTCGCAACCATTAAACGTTGCCCGTGACGCGTCATATCACCAACGATTTCTCTGGCTGAAAAATCACGTATTCGCGTGCCAACCGGGACTTTAATGGTCTTATCTTGACCACGTTTGCCAGTACAATCACGACTTTGACCATTCTGTCCCCGCTCAGCCTGGAAGATTGTTTCAAATCGATAATCGATCAATGTATTAAGATTTTCATCAGCCAACAGATAAACATCTCCACCATCTCCACCATCTCCACCATCAGGCCCACCCTTAGGGATATATTTTTCACGGCGGAAGCTAACGCAGCCATTGCCGCCATCGCCAGCTGTAACTAATATTTTGGCTTCATCAACAAATTTCATTATCTTTTCTCCGCATACTAGACATTATACGCTAGATGGTAGTCTTACCCAGAGATGGTATCACATAAGGTAATATAAAAAGCCCCGCAAAATTGCAGGGCTTTTTTAAACGCTATTTAAAGATCAAAAAAACTTATTCAGCTTCGATACTGACATATTTACGATTTTTTGGTCCTTTAATTTCAAATTTAACTTTTCCGTCAGCCAATGCAAACAGGGTATGATCGCGACCACAACCAACATTACTACCAGCATGGAATTTCGTACCACGCTGACGAACAATAATGCTACCTGCCAACACAGATTCACCACCAAAACGTTTTACACCTAGGCGTTTTGCTTCGGAATCGCGACCGTTACGCGTTGAGCCGCCAGCCTTTTTATGTGCCATTAATCTGCTCTCCTAATTCTTAAGCAATACCAGTGATCTTAACATCAGTAAACCACTGACGGTGGCCCTGTTGTTTACGGCTATGTTTACGGCGACGAAATTTAACAATTTTAATTTTCTCACCGCGACCATGCGCAATAACTTCAGCTTTAACTTTGATGCCTTCAACGACAGGAGCACCGATTTTAATATCATCACCGTCGGCGATCATCAATACTTGATCGAACTCAACAGTTTCAGCTGTCGCAATGTCTAGCTTTTCCAGGCGAACTGTTTGGCCTTCGCTGACTCGGTGTTGTTTACCACCACTTTGGAAAACCGCGTACATATAAACTCCGATTAACACACTCCCTTAGCATATTTGATTTCAGAGTGCATTTTATAAAATATTCACAATAGGGCGCGAATTCTACGCAAAAAAGCATCAGAAGACAAGCCTAGAATTCAATATAATAATAAAAAATCTACTTTCTGAAGTGTATTTATTCCGTAGCCGTTCATTTGTAATTAATTTTACAGTACAATTAGCGGCAGATTAACAGAACGAAATCACTTGACTAAATATTATGTTTAGGTAAAACCAAATTGATAAAAGAATTTATAAAATGAATTTAGAATCAATTATCAATCTAACCGCAAAAGACATGGAAGCGGTTAATAAAACAATCTTGAATCAATTAAATTCAGATGTCCATCTCATTAATCAGCTGGGCCACTATATTATTAGCGGTGGTGGAAAAAAAATTCGGCCCATGATTGCTATCCTGGTTGGGAGGGCTTTAGGATATCAAGGAGAAAAACACATTAATGTAGCAGCATTGGTTGAATTTGTTCATACCGCAACACTACTACATGATGATGTTGTTGATGAGTCCACCTTGCGGCGCGGTAAAAAAACAGCAAATGCTGTTTTTGGTAATGCTGCCAGTGTATTAGTAGGAGACTTCATTTATACCCGATCATTTCAAATGATGACAGAGCTTGATTCTATGCCTGTTTTAAAGCTGATGTCTGATGCAACAAATATCATCGCAGAAGGTGAGGTTTCACAATTAATCAATTGTAATAATCCAGACATCACCGAAAGTACCTATATACAAATAATATATAGTAAAACTGCACGCCTATTTGAAGCAGCGACACACGCATCAGCGATCGTATCAGGTGCCAATGAAATCCAACAGCAAGCCTTACAAGATTATGGCCGTTATCTTGGTACTGCCTTCCAACTGATTGATGATCTTCTGGATTATGATGCGGATAGTACTACTATTGGCAAAAATATTGGCGATGATTTGGATGAAGGAAAACTAACACTACCTCTACTTCATGCAATGAAAAAAGGCACCGCAGAAGAATCTGCACTTATTCGTAACTCAATAGAAAAAGGTAATGGGCGCCATTTACTCAGTATCATATTAATTACCATGAAACGCTGTGGCTCTCTTGAATATACCCGCAGCCGAGCTAGAGAGGAAGCTGATAAAGCAATTAAAACTCTCGATATCTTACCTGATACATCTTATAAAGATGCTCTAATTAGCTTGGCTTGCATTTCCGTTCAACGCCCCTCATAATAAAAACTTCTCTGGAACAGTTCATCCTGTTCCAGAGTTATCTTCTTCCACCAATATCGCTTCACAGCAATTGATATAACCAATTAACTTTTCCAATCCTTCCCGTAAAATAAATTTAATAATCTTTTCACGCTCTTTTTTTGTTAATTGTTTATAAGCTTCGACCCAAATTAAAAAAGCATCTTGTCGTTTTCCTTTGCCGCGATAATCAATAGAGTTATCATTTAGCGATAATACATTAAATACATCTTCAGGTAGACTACTAACATGATATTCAACAGCTTTGCCTTGAACCCCACGTTTTCGACGTTGCTCCCATCCTTCCCTGCGAGCCATTAGGTTGATACCTTGTGGTGATGAAGGCAAACCAACCAATCCAGCGAGTTCTTTCGCGATATACCATTCTTTTTTCATAATTTTCTCGCATCACTTTTGGTATTAATACATAACCTAATTCTGCAAATCTAATTGTTAAAAATGGTGGCCTTTTAGATTATTTTTTTCTTTTAAAACCCTCCCAATTTTCTAACCATAGAAAAAGCATTGAATAAAATTGTAGGGTTATTTCTTTTTTTATCTCTTGCAAATATTGTTCTCCTTTTCACTATCATTATTAACTAATTTTTTTCTATTAATATCGGACAAATTATTTTATAACTATTAATTCTAAGGAATTAATATAAATTAAAGATTTTTATTTTTGTCATTCTATTATACTGAATTAACATAACTAGAATTAATTATTTATACTCCTAATAAATTGAAGAGAGCCTCACTATATTTCTTAAAATATCTATAAAATTTCTCTATTTTTTGTAATCAAGTTCAAAAAAGAGATTTTTAAGAAAAAAAATAAGAAACTATTAAAGAAAAAAAATGTTATTTTATTTCTAATAACAAGTTCTAGTTCGAAATACATGTCAGAACTATCTGTCATTTATACCACTAATACAGCAATATATTTAATAGAAAAAGGATTAAAAATGATTTCACAGAAATCTGATTGGCATCCTGCGGATATTATTGCAGCGCTAAAAAAACGCGGAACAACATTAGCAGCTATATCAAGACAAGCAGGTTTAAGCTCTTCAACACTAGCCAATGCATTATCTCGGCCCTGGCCAAAAGGAGAATAAGCGTGTTGCTTAATAGTGAAATAAGGGTGTTTCGGTGATTGAAGTAAATTTTACGCTGTTCTGAGATGGAAATTCCAAAGACCTGCGCTAAGGAGTAAGAAGGTATCATCAATAAAGGGTCTACGATTCCGTAAAATTTGGGTCATGCAACCGAGGCGCTTGATACCCGCGATGGCGTGTTCAACTGTAATACGGATGCCCGAGATTATTTTATTTTCTTGTTTTTGTTCAGGCGATAAAGGTCTTTTTCGAGTTCCTTTTTTTGGGATTTGTGTATTAGGATGCTGTTTATCTATACCTTGAAAACCGGTATCTGCCCAGATGGTTACCT
>NZ_NHNG01000525.1:0-9989 GCF_002287155.1 Arsenophonus sp. ENCA | reverse complement strand
CATCCAAAATCTCTGTGACAATAAATGCCCTACGTTCACCAATTTGCTTGAGATAATCGCAAAGGGAAACAGAACCCTCCAAGATAGGTAGATTTTGCGCTTTGACAAACTTACGTTTGGTGTGAGAAGGCGATTCCAGTTTGCGAGTAAATACGGTCATAAAAGATCTGCGTTTAAAACGAATAAAGCAAATTTTAATCGATAACATGAGCTTTTGCGACAGCCTCTTGATTGCGGTTACCATATTAACCAGTATGGTACAAGCGGATCTGCACCAGATTGGTATTACACAACTGCCGGCTGATCGCGCCTTGCAGCTAGCAAAATTAGCCAAGGAGTGTGAGTTGAATGGTGTAGTCTGTTCAGCACATGAAGTAGCAACACTGAAATCAGCTTGTGGTAGCGATTTCTTATCAATTACGCCAGGCATTCGCCCCATTGGTGCAGAAGCTTATGATCAGCGGAGAATTATGACGCCAGAGCAGGCTATTAATGTTGGCGTTGATTATATGGTTATTGGTCGTCCTATTACCCATAGTGCCGATCCAGTGTTAACGCTGGCGCAAATTAATCGTTCAATTGGATGGATAAAATGAGTGACTCGCGTTTAGTTTATTCGACGGAAACTGGCAGAATAGTTGAAGTAGAAAAAAATCAGTGCCAACAAAAGGCGATGGTATAGTTCGTATCAGACGTGAAAGCTCAGGCCGAAAAGGCAAAGGCGTTTGCGTTATTACTGGCTTGGATTTGAATAAAGATCAATTAATGATGCTTGCTGCTGAATTAAAGAAAAAATGTGGTTCAGGCGGAGCAATTAAACAAGGCAATATTGAGATCCAGGGTGATAAACGCGAGCTTATTAAGCAATTATTAGAAGCTAAGGGAATGAAAGTTAAACTGGCCGGTGGTTAATCATATTTATAAATAAAGCCAGATAATTAACTGGCTCTATTATAGTTTGTTGGGCGCAACTATTTCTTACCTACTTGGTGACCAATTAGACCCCCAATAGCAGCACCACCTACCGTACCTAATCCACTACCTTCAGTCAGAATAGCACCACCTACTGCCCCTATGCCAGCACCGATAGCAGTGTTTTTGTCACGTTTTGACATATTAGAGCAGGCTGTAATAGACATGAGGGAAATGACAGATATTAACATCAGTAATGTGTGTTTTTTTGGATTTTTCATTCTTCTATCCTATTGATATGATCAATTAAATTCAAATTAACCCAGATAGCAACTTTTTTTAATCAGATTTTTCGGCAAGCTAAATGAAATTGAAAAAATAATAAAGCTGATATTCTGTACAGATAGCTTATTATCAGTAAGCTATCTGTGAAATGTCCTTAGGATACCAGTCGTGCAATAATATTGCGGGTTTCCATTCGAACTTCTTCAAGTTGAACATTAATCACATCGTTAAGTTTATAAGCAGCAACACCTTTAATAATTATAGCGCCTGCTTCTTGACTACACTGTATTTCTTCTCGTACAGAATGGATAAAAGGTGCCGGAATGAAGGCATTGGCGCCATTGTCGGTTAAACGGATCCGGAGCCCACCTCGCGTAATATCGGTTATTTCGGCAGCAAAAATAGTGTTAGTTTTGGCGAAAGGTTTTAGATAACGCGCATATAACCAGTCACCGACATCGCGTTCAGCTAAACGATTAGCGCGCTTGCGATCAGTAATTTTTGCCATCAAAGTTTCAGAAGGTTTTGTGATATTATGCTGCTCATTATTGATTATGGCTTTTAAAAAGCGGTGATTGATGATATCTGTATACTTGCGGATAGGGGATGTCCAGGTTGCATAGGCATCAAATCCCAAACCATAATGGGCAGCTGGCGTAGTTTTAATTTCAGCAAAAGCTTGAAAACGGCGTATTCGACTGTCTAGAAATTTAGTGGGTTGGCCATCTAATAAACGCCGTAAACGACAAAATCCTTCAAGTGTTAACAGTGTTTGGGCATTTTGTTCGATATCATGTTCTTGCAAAATGGCAACAACGTTATCAATTTGACTGGGTTCAAAGCCATTATGAACATTAAAAATACCGGTTGCTAATTTATCTTTTAATACTTTTGTTGCACAAAGGTTGGCTGCAATCATCGCTTCTTCGACGATACGGTTAGCAATCCGCCGTTTCTCTGCCAATATATTCGTGACATTACCATTCTCATCAAGTACAAAGCGATAATCAGGACGCTCTTTAAATACTAATGCATAAGTTAGGCGCCAGGAGGCCCGTTTTTCGCACATTTCATTGAGCAATAAAATTTGCTGTTTGATGATTTCATTTTCGGGATACCATTTATCTTGTTGCAGTTCTAGCCAGTCAGAGACATCATCGTATACCAATTTATTTTTTGATTCGACCCATGCCAGGCAAAATTGAATATTATCAGCCAATTGTCCATCTTGTTTAATATCAAATTGACAGACTAGTGCAGGGCGGCGCTCATTAGGACGCAGAGAACACAAATTATCCGATAATTCACGTGGCAACATCGGAATATTGAAGCCAGGTAGGTAATTGGTATAGCAACGTTGTTGGGCAATGGTATCTAACTCACTGTTTACCGGGATATAACTGGTAGGATCGGCAATAGCAACAAATAGACGCAATTGATCATCGCCAATACGCTCTATATAAAGCGCATCATCCATATCTTCGGTACTGGCACTGTCAATGGTAATAAAGTTGAGGTGAGTGAGATCATGGCGTTCCGCTGTCTGCTCCTCAATGGTAAAATTTTGCATTTCCGGCGCTTCGCGCTCTAATTGATGCCGACTCAATGTTACCCACCAAGGGGCAAAATGGTCATCGCCATGGGTAATATATTGGATTATTTCTGCTTGAAATCCGCCTTGATTTTTTAATGGATGACGACGGATTTCTGCTATTACCCAATCATCTTGCATCAAATCATTAGCTAGATGTTGCGCCGGACGACAAAAAATATTTTCTTTTAATACTGGGTGATCGGGTTTCACATAAAGCCGATTATCATTATTTCTTTTTTGAATACGTCCTACAAATCGGGTAAGAAAGGGCTCAATTAATTGTTCTGGTTCAACAATTTCACGATCTTTATTTGTGTGAATGGTGGCGATAATTCGATCACCATGCATTACTTTTTTCATTTGTGGTGGTGGAATGAAATAAGTTTTCGTTCCATCGACCTCAAGAAAACCAAAACCTTTTTCGGTACTTTTGACTATCCCTTCAACACGAGGCGTTTGGGCATGTAATTGCTGTTTTAGCTGCGCTAGCAGCGGGTTATCTTGAAACATACTATCCGTATTTGCGTCGTTAAATTAAAATTTACCCACATTTTGCTCAAGTTGAGTGCTATGGGCAAGCAGAATAATAATATTTGTCACTTCAATAAATGGCATATATAAAGTTGTCTTGAAAATCAGTTTGTTAATCGTTAGGTTGTGGGGTATTGTTTGTCGTTAAATTCACATAAATCTTCAATAATACAAGAGCCACAGCGTGGCTTTCTGGCAATACACGTGTAACGGCCGTGTAGTATAAACCAGTGGTGGCAATCAACTTTAAATTCAGTCGGCACTACTTTGATTAATTTTTGTTCAACCTCGATAACATTTTTACCTGGGGCAAAATTGGTGCGATTACAAACGCGAAAAATATGGGTATCAACAGCAATTGTTGGCCAGCCGAAGGCGGTGTTCAATACCACATTAGCAGTTTTGCGGCCGACACCGGGTAAGGACTCCAAGGCTTCGCGATTTTCCGGCACCAGGCCATTATATTTATCAATTAATATCTGACAGGTTTTAATAATATTTTCAGCTTTGGTATTAAATAAGCCAATTGTTTTGATGTAATGCTTTATTTCATCGATGCCTAGGGCTAGCATTTTTTCAGCGGTATTTGCAATCGGGTAGAGTTTTGCCGTTGCTTTATTGACACTAATATCGGTTGCTTGAGCGGAAAGTAATACAGAAATAAGTAATTCAAAAGGCGAATTAAAAACAAGCTCTGTTGTTGGTGTTGGATTGTTGTCACGTAAGCGAGTCAGGATGTCTATCCGCTTTTGTTTATTCATATTTTATTTGCTCTTGATCCTTGGCTAAATGATTTTTATTGGGGAAAGCCGCCGATTTTACCGCAGATTGCTGTTGTTTGTGACTAATATATTTTTTTACTTTTTCATCGATTAAATATTTACCTGCTAGCATCAAACCTAATCCAATGAAAGCCCCTGGGGGTAATATGGCTAATAAAAAGGGAGAATTAAGATGAATAACTTCAATACGTAATATTTTCGCCCATTCTCCTAACAGCAAATCTGCACCATCAAACAGCGTACCATTACCTAAAATTTCTCGCATGGCGCCTAAAAAAAACAGTGCTATCGTGGCACCCGCTCCCATCGCTAAGCCATCAATTGCTGAGTTATAGACATTATTTTTGGCGGCGTAAGCTTCAGCTCGCCCAATAACAATACAGTTAGTAACAATCAGCGGAATAAAAATACCTAAATATTGATATAAATCAACAGCATAGGCGTTAATTAACATCTGCACAGAGGAGACGACCGATGCGATAATCATTACATAGATTGGAATACGTATTTCGCTTGGGATCCAATGACGAAAAGTTGAGACGGTAATATTAGTGAAAAACAGCACTAATGTTGTCGCCAACCCCAATCCTAACGCATTGGTGGCTGTCGAAGAAACCGCTAGCAACGGGCACAGACCTAATAATTGAACCAATGCTGAATTGTTTTTCCATAATCCTTGGATAAAAAGTTTCTTAGTTTCATTCATGGTAATTAATTTGCGCATGCTGGATAAGTTGATAATTTTTGCGGCACCGACTGTATAAACCAGGCAGCACGCTTAGTGGCATTAATAACTGCTCTTGGCGTAATGGTGGCACCAGTAAATTGGTCAAAATCGCCGCCATCTTTTTTTACCGCCCAATGGGGACTATGTTCTGAGTCAATTTTTTTACCTGAGAAATAGTTGATCCAATTTGAAATACGAATATCAATTTTATCACCTAATCCAGGTGTTTCATGATGTTGAGTTACACGAACACCAAGCACTTTACCATGAAAATCGGCTGCGACTAGCAATTTTATTGCCCCTGAGTAACCATCCGGTGCGATACTTTCTATGATGGCAGCAATCGGTTTTCCCTCTTTTCTGGCAATATAGAGATGATGGGGCACTTCGCTACCTAATGCTTCATTTTTACTTACTAAGTAACACTCTTTGGTTAAATTATTATCATAAAATTCAGGAGCAATAATTTGATCAAACAGTTTTTGTTGTTGGATAAGTATCTGGTTATTAATGGTACTTTTGGTGATGGTATAAACCACTGCTGTCAGTCCAGTGGTAGCGGCAGCAAAAACAGCCAATATCAAGCCATGATGTCTAATGGATTTTAACATAACCACTCCTTATTTATGGCCATAAACACGCGGCTGGCTATAGTGATCAATGAGCGGTACAGCGATATTGGCCAGTAATACCGCAAAAGCAACAGCATCAGGATAACCACCATAAACGCGAATGATCCAAATTAATAATCCAATCATTGCACCATAAATAAGACGACCACGCGGTGTAGTTGCCGCCGTAACTGGATCGGTGGCGATAAAAAAGGCACCAAGCATGGTTGCTCCTGAAAAGAGATGTATCATAGGAGAAGCGTATTGTGATGGCATATTAAGCCAGCTCAATAATGAGCAGAATATTAGCGCGGTTAAAAATGCCAGCGGGATTTGCCAGCTGATTATTCGGCGATAAAGCATAATAATGCCACCAAACAGATAAGCAATATTAACCCATTGCCAACCGATGCCAGCTAAAGAACCTTGTAAAATAGGTTGTTGCAGTATTTGGCTAATTGAGTGTGTTAGTAAACCCGTTTTAAAGCTATCGAGTGGTGTCGCTTGAGTTACACCATCAAAACCTAACGTTAATTGGTTTAAAGTTGCTCCTGTATCGGTATGGCCGGAAAAAATGACTTGTAGGCTAGCTAAAGTATCGGCATGAATCGATTGAAGCTCTGTCGGCGGTAACCAACTGGTCATTTGAACAGGAAATGAGATCAATAATACCACATAACCTACCATGGCTGGATTAAATGGATTTTGGCCTAATCCGCCATAGATGTGTTTAGCTATTAATATGGCAAAGGCCGTACCTAAAACTACCAGCCACCAGGGTGATAATGGTGGAATACTAATAGCCAATAATAAGGCGGTTACTAAAGCGGAATTATCTTTTAAATGGGTTATAACCGGTAATTTTCGTAGCTGCAAAGCTGCTGCCTCACAAATAAATGCGGTTATGATAGCGAGTAAAATTTGGTAAATCGTTCCACTACTAAAAAAGTAAATTTGGCAGGCGATACCGGGAATGGCAGCAATAACAACCCACAGCATGAGTTTACTGGTACTTTGTTTTTCATGTGTAAAGGGTGAAGTCGTCATTTTTAATCGGTTTACCCGACTATTAGTCGGTATTGGTCTGAATTTCATTTTTCAGCTCATATATTGTTCAATTATTAGGAAGTTTTACTCTGCGCATCACGTTTGGCTTTAGCCCGGGCAATAGCAGCGGCAACGGCCGCTTTACGTGGATCAACTGGCTGCGGCTCGCTTGTTGTTTCTGTTGCTACAACTGATTGGCTTTCTGCTGCTTTTTTCGCTTTGACGCGAGCAATAGCGGCGGCAACGGCCGCTTTGCGTGGATCAGCTGGCTGCGGCTCGTTTGTTGTTTCTGTTGCTACAGTTGATTGGCTTTCTGCTGATTGTCTGGCAGCTTGAATAGCGCGCAGTTGGGCTTTTCTAGCTTGACGCGCTTCAATCGCTGCTTGGTTATTCAATGGTTCAGTTCTACTATTGTCAGACTGATTTTTTTGTGCATTAATTCGCATTAATGCAGCATTAATTGCGGCTTTGTCGGTTGCTTCGGGCTTAACCGCCGCTTGATTATGCCGTTGCTGACGTAGAATTTTTTCTCGTTCAAGCCGTCTTTTTTTAGCCTCAAACCGTTGCTTAGCATCCGATGTACGTTGTTTTTCTTGAGTAATGGCTTTAATTTCTGCCTTTTCTTGTCGATAGTATTGAACCAGTGGAATATTACTTGGGCAAACATAAGCACAAGCACCACATTCTATGCAATCGGATAAATTATATTGTTCCGCTTTTTCATGCTCCTGTCCTCGACTAAACCAATAAAGCTGTTGTGGTAATACATTAGCTGGACAAGCTTGGGTACAAAGACCACAGCGAATGCAAGCTTCTTCAATATTAGGTTCACCGATTTCTGCTATGGTAGGAGCAAGGATACAGTTGCTAATTTTAACAATAGGAGTGGTTAAATCAGACAAAGTAAAGCCCATTAGTGGCCCTCCCATAATAACCATTTGCTCTGATTGTGGCACCAGACCGACCTGTTGTAATAGAAAATTGATCGGGGTACCCAAACGAACCCAATAATTACCAGGCTTTTGTATAGCATCGCCGGTTAATGTAACCACCCGTTCAATTAATGGTTCTCCATCGATAATGGCTCGTTTAATCGCAAACACAGTACCAATATTTTGCATCAATATACCCATGAACGAAGAGTGAACGCCGCTGGGTATCTCCTTGCCGGTTAATATCTTAGTTAATTGTTTAGCGCCGCCTGAAGGATACTTAGTTGGGATCACTCGTAATTTAATCATAGCTTGTTGGCCTAAAAGTGCTTCTTTTAAGGCGGCTATTGCTGCGGGCTTATTATCTTCAATACCAATCAGGACTTCTTTCGGTTTTAAAATATGTATCAGTATCAGTATACCTTTGATAATTTCATCCGCATGCTCCTGCATTAATCGATCATCGGCGGTTATATAAGGTTCACACTCTGCGGCATTGATAATCAACGTATTAATTAACTTATTGCTATTTTTCAACTTTGTTGCTGTCGGAAAGCCTGCGCCGCCTAATCCTGCTATACCGGCTTGTTCAATATGTGACAATAAGACTTTAGCAGAATATTGTAAGTAGTTGGGTAGAGGTTTGCGCTCACACCATTGATCTTTACTATCGGGCTGTAACCGAATACAAAGCTCTTTTAGGCCGGAGGGGTGTGCGGTTATATGTGGAGCTATGTCAGTAATAGTACCTGAAGTCGTAGCATGGACAGGGATCCGACGATCACAACCTTTAGTTAATGCCTGTCCTTTTAAAACATAGTCATTGGTTTTAACAATGATATCACCCGCTGAACCTACATGTTGCTGAATAGGAATAATCAATTCATCAGCTAAAGGGAGCGTAACTAACGGAACTTGACTTGATTGTATTTTCATTTCAGGTGGATGTATGCCACCTGAAAAAGACCAAATTTTTTCTTTATTTGACGTAAGTTTTTTGAAAAAGTTAAACATTTGCTTGCTCCTTGCTAGCAAATGTAATGGGCGGTGTTAAGTTCAGTGATGTAGTAATATTTTTTACTGGAATAGTGGTGAGATCCCATTTCCAGTTTTTGATGGTGGTTTTTATTGGTAGCATCGTAATACAGTCTGTTGGGCAAGGGGCAACACAAAGATCACAACCGGTACAGAGATCTTCTACCACTGTATGCATAGCGCGCGTTGCTCCAATAATTGCATCAACGGGGCAAGCCTGAATACATTTAGTGCAGCCAATACAGTTGGCTTCATCAATAAAAGCAACTTTTCGTTCTGGCGTTAATTTATCTTCATCAAGCGCTTGTGGCTCTACATTAAGTAATTCGGCAATTTTTAACATAGCTTGTTCGCCGCCGGGCGCGCACTTATTTATGGTTTCACCATTATTGGCAATTGCTTCGGCATAGGGGCGACAACCTGGATAGCCACATTGGCCACACTGACTTTGTGGTAGAATATAATCAATTTTTTCTACTATTGGATCGTCTTCCACTTTAAAGCGAAGAGCGGCAAATCCTAAAATAAGACCAAAAATAAGGCCAAATCCGGCAATAACACCGATTGCAATTAATAAAGTACTCATTAGAATTTTACCAAACCACTAAATCCCATAAATGCTAAAGACATTAGGCCGGCTGTAATGAGACCAATCGATGAACCGCGAAAGGGAGCCGGAACATTTGCCACTGCGATACGTTCACGGATAGCAGAAAATAGCACCATTACTAAAGAAAATCCTACTGCAGCAGCAAAACCGTAAACGGCAGATTGCAAAAAATTATGTGATTGATTGATATTCAATAAAGCGACACCAAGAACTGCACAGTTTGTGGTAATTAACGGTAAAAAAATACCTAAAAGACGGTATAGTGTCGGGCTGGTTTTGCGTACCACCATTTCAGTAAATTGAACAACAACAGCAATAACTAATATAAAGCTTAAAGTACGTAAATAGATTAAATCTAACGGTATTAGAACCAATGTATCCATGAGCCATGAACAGATGGATGCTATAGTCATCACAAATGTTGTAGCAAATCCCATACCAATAACGGTTTCTAGTTTTTTAGAAACCCCCATAAAAGGGCATAAGCCAAGAAATTTTACCAGCACAAAATTATTTACCAAAACGGTAGCGATAAATAATAAAAAATAATCTGTCATCTGAACGCCTAAATTTTTTATTTAGTCAGTCGAAGTTGTAAACCTAAATGGTCGGCTATGATAGCAACTGATAGTCATATAGGTTATCGATCTTGTGTGAAAGTCAATTTTAGTCAGTTAATGATTTTTAAGAAAATGAAAAATAGTGATTGCAGCTAAAAAATAAAAAGGTACGCTAAATAATATGCATCGGCTGGTCTGGTTGTAATATATGGTTTTAAGTTTGACATGTGATTGTTTTAGTTACCGTCTTGAAAGTCAACCTTAAACACTAAAAATAACCCATGGTTATATTCCGCTTCCTCGTCCGTTCGCTTGCTCTCGGACTCCGGTGAGCGGATAGAGTTAGCTTAGAGGAGGTTTTGT
>NZ_NHNG01000040.1:0-2850 GCF_002287155.1 Arsenophonus sp. ENCA | reverse complement strand
TCTTGAGCATGAAAGCCGTCGAGCAATCGCACGTATAGACATACCCTGGCGATGTAAAACAGAAATTTCCACTCTGATCTCCAATGTTATCATCGGCAGTACCTTAAAACTGCCATTTTTACTCTTGGTGGATCAGTTTTACATTAGCAAGTGGATCATTTTTACATTGGTAGCGACACAGATGGAAAAACGGCAAATGGAGCGTTTCAGCCGCTTAGAAATCAGCCTACAAAATTTAAACTCTTTAGAGCGTGAATTTCTTACCTTTAAGGCTGAACTACCAATACAGTATGTACGACGTGAGGATTACGTGAGAGGGCAGACAGTGATAGAAGCAAAACTAGATGCGCTTTACAGTAAATTGGAAGCGGTACAACATGATAAATTTGAAAAAGATAATTAGGCTAAAATTTTATTAATTATATCCATAATTATATCCATATAAATTTTAACTATAATTCTCGCGTGTCATTTGCGTATCTTTTTAAGTCCCATTGTTGTCATATCGATGTCAGCTTAATTTTCATAAATTATTGTTTTTAAAGCTATTGTCCTACTACTGACCAGGTAAATTTGGTGGAGCTGGCGGGAGTTGAACCCGAGGCTAAAATTATATATCTCATTGATATTAAAGGTTTTTATATGAAAAATATATTGTAAGTGAATTTGGCGTGCATTATATAGTCCGTTTGTAGGCGTATCATCGTCATTTTTGTTTTGATGCTTTTACACTTTTTGTAGCATTGCCATCATATTCTTTCAGATATGATCCGTAGTGTCTGAATAACATTTCAGGTCCTTTATGTCCCATTTGGGATGCTAGCCAAAATAAATTTGCACCTTGACTAATATGTCTGGTAGCGAAAGTATGTCTTGTTTGATAAGGGTTACGATATCTAATTCCAGCTTTCTTTAAAGTTGGCATCCATGCCTTCTTTCTAATCGCGTCCGCTCCAGCCCAAGGTTTTTTTGTTTTTGGATCTTCAAATATTTCTTTTGTTTTAAGAAACGTGAATGGTTTCTGATTTTGTAAAGCTAAAATTGCCTGATCATTTAATTCTACTTTTCTTGTCCCTGATTTTGTTTTCGTTCCCTTAATGATACCTACAACACTAGCAGATGAGATATAAGCGAATTTTTGAACAAAATCTATATCATCCCAACGTAAAGCGCATAATTCGGAACTACGTAATCCAGTATTTATTGCAAACTGGAATAAATTTTCCCATTGCTTGTATTTTGTTGCTGATAGTAAAGCCTCAACTTCACCTGGTGAAAGAGGATCAATAACATATATATTTTCTTTACTTGTATTGTTAGAGTGATATCTTGCTGCGGTAACTTGACTAACAGGATTTATATTGATAAGTCCATCTGTTATTGCTTCATCGATAGCACTACGAAGAAACGACAGTTGATTTCTAATTGTTTTCAATGTTGTATTTTTTCTCTGTATCCAGTTTTTTATTACAGAGGGAGTTAGTGATCTTACTTGTATATTATGTAAATCTATTAAAGCATTAATACATTTCTTGTACCCATTAATTGTTGACGGTGAAAGTTGCCTTTTTTTACAGATCACAATATATTCATTTAAATAATCGATAACTCGCTTTTCTTTAGTTGATATTCCAAATAATATTAATTTTTTTGAATGAGGAAAATATTTAACATAGTTAAAATTATTAAGTTTTATATTGTTCTGTATTTCTCCTAATAGCCTTTCAGCATATTTGATATTTTTGTTATTTACTTGTAACCCTGAAAGAGATTCTCTACATAAAATTCCTTTATATGTAAAAGTTAAAACTATGGTTTCGCCTTTTTTATGTTGACGAATAGTTATACCTCTTGGCAACATATTTTGTTCTTTCTGACCCATTTGTTTACTTCCCTAATATCAATCCAACGCTCTTTTGAACCTTCAACTTTTAAAACTTGAACCCCTTCTTGCCAAAATTGCCTTTGCAAACGTTTATTTATTGCTTCAGTTGATTCACCAAATAACTCACAATATTTTGATATTGGTACGCATTCGTAAAACATGCTCACCTCTGTATATTTTCAGATGTAGATTATTCAAAAACTCACATTATTCTCAGGCGCTTCATTGCCCCACAAAAACAAATAGCCTAAGCACGAATGGTTATCTTCGTTCTTTGTTAGGTTAGGGGTATGATTTGGAGGGAGTGGCTAGGATTTATTTGCTGCGCCGTTTGATGCTTTGTTTTGGTATTGCCAGGATGGGTCTGCGAGTATCAGGTCATACTTCACTTCATCTCCTAAACATACCAGCTTTTACTTTTATGCAAGTCGTCTATTTTTTCTAAGACAGTGATTTTATTACCGCCATTTCCGGTTAATATTCCGCTTTCTCCATCGGTATCAAATTGATATATCAATCCTTTGTTTGTTAATTTTTTCTCCTTCAATCTAATTATTTTCATCATTTCACCATGATAAATAACCTGCATCCCTGCTTTGACATGATGTAACGTTGTTCGGTATTCATGGATGTTATTCATAGGATTTCTCCGGTTATTGATTACATAAATGTAAATTTGATCAAAAATTGATCATGTGTGAATTATTTATGGTAACATCGTTGCCGTTGTGTGTTAGTTAAGAGCAACATTTTCCCTGGTGTTCGCAAGCCTTGCGCTGGTCTTTTTTTGAGTGATGTGGAAATGCCTAATAGCTGTTGATTTTTTGAATAATTGCTAGTGAACCATGACAGGTAATGGTATACCTTCGTCTTGTAACATCTTTACATAATCGTCATGAAGAGTCGTCAGGCTTTCACGACCAAAATCAGATAAAATCATCCCGTCTTCGGGGGTAGTTGTAATA
>NZ_NHNG01000315.1:0-2863 GCF_002287155.1 Arsenophonus sp. ENCA | reverse complement strand
ATACAGGTTTCGATCTTGACCAGCGGGTCACCCAACTTGTCGATCGTCTGTTGGTGATACTGGTTTGCAAAGAGGTCATTCTTAATGGCGCTGCGTTTCTTCATGGTGGTTAGCTCAGTAGACCAGCCTCCGATAACTTTATCAGCAAAATCAAACTCGGCTTAGGTTTTTCGAGGTGCCCTAATGTAACTTTATTTTGGTATTAAAAAATAAACAACTCTACTTAATTATCATAACAAAGATTATGGTACTGTAACCACTCTTGTGAGTTCTGTTGCATTAACACCAACAACTCTACCTTTGCTGATTTACTGTCTGGTGTTAATGCAACAAAATCCTTTTTTGTTGACGATATCAAAAATTTCATTAGCCAAATAATTTATTTTAATATTAAGCCAAATAATTCATTACAGCATAAAGCAAAATTGTTACTAAACAATTATGATAAAGAGGACATCCGGGTGCGCTGGCTAAAAAACCTGATTCTTACGCTCCTTATACTGATTATATTTATTTATCTGATCATACAAACACAGTGGGGAGCAAAACAGTTAAGTGACTTACTCAGTAAATATACCCAATATGATGTGAAAATAGGTGTGATCAGTCACCATCTCACTACGCCAGGCGAAATTGTATTGCAAGATGTTGCTATCCATAATAAACAAAATAGGTTTAAGCTAAATACCAAACAAATTACCTTTGAATTGCTGTGGCAAAAAATATTTTCAGGCTCATGGTTACATCGGTTGGTTGTTACTGAAGGTGAGTTAACGCTACCCTCTTCCCGCCAGATTTTTCCTTTTAGCAGCAAAATATTGCAACTTGAAAACATGAATGTTAACTATCGAATCGGTAATATTGGCTTGCTGGCAAGCAATATAACGGGTGGAATAACCCCTTGGCAACCAACTGCTGATAACCCATTTGGGGAGGGAAATTTTCAATTCACTACCGAACAGTTTGAGATTAATAATATTCATTTAACAACCCTGCTAGCAAAGGGAAGCTATAAAATCAATTCTCTTTTTATCGATAAGCTTACCGCTTATCTCAATAACGGGGTTATTAATGCCAAAGCTGTTCAATACACCGATCAAGCAATTACTTTAGCAAAACTGATGTTAACCAATACCGGGTGGCAATTTTCTTCATCACTCTCCCAATTGATCAATAAGCTACGAGATATTAAAAAACTGTCCATAAAAGAGCTGAATTTGACTAATACCCACTTCCAAGGAAAAGATTGGGCGATTACAGGTTTATCAGGTAAAGTGACTGATATAGTCCTTTCCGCTGGCAATTGGAACAGTCCTAGCAGTCAACTGAGTATAAATGTTGATGAATTAGTATATAAAAATCAACAAATTAGTCAATTAATGGCTGATATGACATTTACCAATGATATTTTGCATTTTAACCGTCTTGCTGGTTATTATGACAAAGGCCTTTTTAACATTGAAGCAAACTGGCATACCAAACAGCAATCTATCAATATTATTAATGCACAATTAGCAGGTATACGTTATCAGTTAGCAGATGATTGGTTTAATTTTTTTAAAACACCCGTCGCCAATTGGCTGAATTCATTACATATTACTAATTTTAAATTAACTAATTCCTTACTGATGGATATCAACGCCAATTTTCCCTTTGAATTGACTAATGTTAATGGTTACTTAACCAATATGGATTTGATCAAACAAAAAAAATGGGGATTATGGCAAGGAAAAGGCGCCTTTATAGCGAGCAGTGGTACCTTAAATAAAGTTATGTTACGACAACCCTATATACAAATTTCTTCCCATAGCGATCACTCTTTTGCGGTCGATCTCAATACCAATATCGAAAATGGCTTAGTAAAATTCACCACTAATATTCAACAGCAGGCCAATGATAATGCTTTTTCATTATCAGCCAATGGAATAAATGTTGATTTAGCAATATTAAATCAATGGGGATGGAAAAATTTACCCATACAGACATTAGCGGATTTCAATTTCACTCTGAAAGGCAACTTGTTAGCCAATCCAATCGCGCAAACATTGACCGGAGAACTATCCTATCAAACGCTTAGCGGAGAAAAAAAGGCTTACTCTATGAGCAAAGGCGAAATAACGGCACAAAATGATAGTCAAATACCACTGACTACCGCTAACGACGAAAAACCTTAGTTGCATCGATTAGCTGCCAATTTTGGCATCATGGCCAGGCTGTCAGATCATTTCTGTTTTTTGCCATCAGCTAATACCATGTAAGTGCCGGTAAATAGTGAGGCGTGAGCGCTTTTATCACTACCAATATCGACATCTAACTCAATTACAGCTTGACATCCTCTAGCCAGTCGATCTAAAGCACCGCGTATATTACAAAGATCGGCGACTGCATTTGGACGACCAACAATCGGTTTATGGTAACGAATATGACCATCAACCAAAATAATATCACTACCCAGGTGTCTTTCCTGGGCACCTCGAAAAACTCAAGATTTTCAATTAACCCTTGGCTTTCATTCTAAATAATTAGATTTTTTTTGATTATCACGTTACTGATTCTATCGCACATTGCCCTGGCTAGGGCCATTTGACCCATTCTGGGCGTCAGAAAGCCACGATGCACGCGCTCTGGAAGTACGCCAACCGCTTTAGGTTGTAACATGCTGCCATCATCGTCATGGCAAAATTAGCGCGCACCTGTCCAATGGTGCGGATCAGTTTTCTACCCATTTGTTCCATCGCCGCAAATGCATGTTCAACCCGTGCCCTAGTCTTTGCAATCCTGTGGTTTCGCCCTTGCTGAGTCTTGGACAACGGTTTGTTTCGATGGCCTTTACGCTGAATCTGGCTCCTATAGCCGTTTGCCT
>NZ_NHNG01000100.1:0-2871 GCF_002287155.1 Arsenophonus sp. ENCA | reverse complement strand
TTATTAACAGTTCACATATGTTAACCATACCGATAAACCTAGCACCTCATCCGCATGATGCTTGCAGGTAATAACTATTCCCTCACGGTTTCGTTATCGCATTTTACAATGCAAGGTTACATTGTCCCGTGAGCTTCAGACCCCGCAGTTGCCCGCCACGCCTGTCACGGTAGGTTACAGTCAATGGGATGACTGGTTTTGTCCATTCCTTTTTCAAAACAATATGTCAGACGACTTCCTGTCGCACTTTCTGGTTAAATTCTTGCAAGGTGTTACGGAGTTTTTTTAGCATTTCAGTTAGCATCATCATCAGTTCGTTGATTTGAGAAATGCTTTCCATACCATCACTGTATGACGATGTATTATATTGAGTTATTGAATTTGTATCGTGTAAGGTTGATTGAATATTATCCATTATTATTTTCCTTTTCATGAGAAATATTGAAACAAAATATATGATAATTTTGCTTGTACTTGGTTAACCTAAACTCCTTTATCTTCCAATATTCAAAAAAGATCAATCAGTTAAATATTAGAATTATTTAGTATAAAGATTCCTTTATTAGGGCCTGCCATCAAATGCTTGGATAAACGTGTATGATTGTCTACTTTGGCCTAAAGAGTAAGATATGACGCGTCGCTATGCACTTCGAGATGATCAATGGGCTCGGATTGAGACATTGCTTCCTGGACGGAAAGGCTATGTTGGCGTGACCGCACGCAACAACCGGCTGTTCGTAGAGGCGGTGATCTATCGTTATCGGACAGGCATTCCCTGGAGAGACCTGCCTGAACGTTTTGGCGACTTTCGTGTTGTGCACCTGCGTCACTCACGCTGGAGCAAAACTGGCGTATGGGAGCGCGTGTTCACCGTCTTGGCGCAGGAGGCTGATAACGAGTATGCGATGATTGACTCGACTATCGTACGGGCTCATCAGCATAGCGCTGGCGCAAAAGGGGGATCCAGACAAACAGGCTATCGGGCGTAGTCGCGGCGGGTTGAGCACCAAAATTCACGCCACGGTCGATGCTATGGGTAACCCTACAGGCTTTCATCTTACGCCGGGCCAGGCACACGACCTAGAAGGTGCCGATGTGTTGCTTATGTAGATTATGTACTCTTGTATCATTTTGATATATTTTTACTTAAATTTAACTTTTATTTCCATATTTAATAACAATGATATTGTTATTTTATCTATGCTTTCCTGACAGTTTTTTAGCTATTATATCTTTTACTGCATCATCAAGATAATTATCTATAAGATAACTTACTAATTCTGATTGTTTTAGTATATCTCCTGTTTTATTTCCTATTTCTAGTATTTTCCTTTTTAGTTCTAGCTTTCTTTCTTCGTTTATTCTTACTGTTGTATCTGCTCTCTTGGATGTCATAACAAATTTCCCCTTTTAGTTATTAATCATATCTTTTTTTTATTCAATATTTCACGCATGCGTATTTACAACATGCAAATATTTCTTATATCATGTGTGCATGATGTAAATATTGAGATTTGTAAATGATAGATTTCCTTGAATTGCAGATTCCATTTAAAAACGAGTATGTAATTAAAACATCTCGTGATAGAGAGCACGGAGGAGGCTATATCGATTTTATGCAGATTGCTAAATTAAGCGGTATTCGGCTATCTGCTCGCGATGTGGAATTTGAAATAAGAGGGGATTTCTCTGTTCAGGGATTAACGCATCCTTTTGAATCGTTACCAACCCATTTTGCCAGTCTGGGCATGAAGATTTATCAGGGAACCCATTTGATTTTTCCGCGCGTCAATCTTAAGGCTTCACCTGCAAAGCTTTTACAGGGGCATAATGTATTTGGTTCAACCAATATTGCGTTATGTGGTTTGGAGTTAATGACCAATCTAGCGGTTTCCATGCCGCATCTTTTTAATCTGTTAGATGTCGAGAATACCGAAGTTTCTGAGCTTCATACGACTTTATCAGTAAGATTACCGACGGAAAGTATTTGTAAACAGGTGATTGCTTATTTTAAGAATATCAGTCATGGACAAACCAAAGCAACGAAATCAAATGATTATGAATCAACCGTCTATTTTAATCGTGGTTCTAAACTCAGGGAATTGTGTATTTATTATAAAGCGCTTGAATTGGCAAAGAGATTAGGTGAAATACAAAAAAAATTACGGGTTAACCCCAATGATGAGGTTTTGTTAAATCAGTTTGCCATTTTAAATGATAAACGGCTGACGGATTTTGCCAATAATCTGTTGAGATTAGAGGGGCGATTAAAAAAACGGTGTTTAAAAGATAATCAGATCCCGGTTAATTTTTCAGCGCTTTGTCTTTATCAACAACAATATGAACGTGGGGGAGCTAATTTAATTTACGATCTGTGGATGAAAAGTTTTGATGATTTGCTGACGGCACTGAGGGGAATGGAAATGAATATTTATGATGATGAACATATTTTTGAACGATTAAAATCGCATTATTATTCCACTACGCCAAAAGGTAACATTTCCTATGCCAAAGCCCAACGGATATTTGGTTTTTATCGTCGTTTAGTGAATGAAGGATTTTACAATGTCCTTAATTCTATGAGTCGAATGACATTTTGGCGTTACTTAACTTTATTAACTGATATTGGCATCAGCAAATCACAATCACGAGTTTCGCACAAAACTAATTTGGGTACGCTAATAAAACACGGATGTGCTCAGCAATAGCATTTTTGATTACGTCCCAATTTTGTTGATAAAGGGTTATTTTTTCAGATATACGACGTTTATGTTGTTCAAACCACGCAGAAATAGCGAGAAAAATATGATTTCTTTGCGCTCGGCTCGTGCGAGCCTGACAGCGTTCAATACCACAATTTTGTTTAACTTC
>NZ_NHNG01000088.1:0-2892 GCF_002287155.1 Arsenophonus sp. ENCA | reverse complement strand
AGCACCCACGACAGTCAGCATTTCGAAAGGGTCATTGACAAGGCCAACACCAATCGCAATATCTACGCCGACCGAGGCTATCCCTCTGCGGAGCGGGAAGCTTGGCTGAAGGCAAACGGCTATAGGAGCCAGATTCAGCGTAAAGGCCATCGAAACAAACCGTTGTCCAAGACTCAGCAAGGGCGAAACCACAGGATTGCAAAGACTAGGGCACGGGTTGAACATGCATTTGCGGCGATGGAACAAATGGGTAGAAAACTGATCCGCACCATTGGACAGGTGCGCGCTAATTTTGCCATGACGATGATGGCAGCATGTTACAACCTAAAGCGGTTGGCGTACTTCCAGAGCGCGTGCATCGTGGCTTTCTGACGCCCAGAATGGGTCAAATGGCCCTAGCCAGGGCAATGTGCGATAGAATCAGTAGCGTGATAATCAAAAAAAATCTAATTATTTAGAATGAAAGCCAAGGGTTAATTGAAAATCTTGAGTTTTTCGAGGTGCCCAATTATCTATATTATAAATAGTTCTTCGTTTTTTCATCATTTCAATAAATTTGTTTGGCATTATATTTTCCTTATATTAATAAGGTCATAAATTAATTATGTGTAGATAGGTTATTGATAACTATAATCGGGTCGATAAAAAATCATAGATAAAAATTTTAACCATATCGTTCAAAAATTCAGTTATTAATTAATTTTGTGAATTAGATATCATATCTCATATTTAGCCTGAAAATTTGCAACTTGACGAAATTCGCCACAATATTTCATAAAATGGTCATAAATATGAAATAATGGCGCCTACTAATTTGATAATGAAATAATGAAATAATGATAGGATCAATCATGGTAAGACGTATTTTGGTCGTCGAAGATGAAACCGCGATCCGTGAGATGGTTTGCTTTGTATTAGAACAGAATGGATTCCAAACCATTGAGGCTGATGATTATGATTCAGCAATTGCGCAGCTCATAGAGCCTTATCCGGCACTTATCTTGCTAGATTGGATGATCCCGGGTGGTTCGGGTATCCAGCTTATTGCCCATATAAAGCGTGATCAACTGATCCGAAATATCCCGATTATGATGTTAACTGCAAGGGGAGAAGAAGAAGATCGGGTGCGAGGTTTAGAAATTGGGGCAGATGATTATCTGACAAAACCTTTTTCACCTAAAGAGCTGATTGCTAGAGTAAATGCAATTTTACGTCGCGTTTCAGCTATGGTTAGCGACAATGTTATTGAAATGAAGGGGTTGAAGCTAGATCCTACCTCTCATCGGGTAACGAGTGATACAACGTCGATAGAAATGGGGCCGACAGAATACAAATTACTGCATTTTTTTATGACTCATCCAGAACGAGTTTATAATCGTGAGCAATTATTAAATTATGTTTAGGGTGTGAATATTTATGTTGAGGATCGGACAGTAGATGTGCATATTCGTCGTTTACGTAAAGCACTTGCTGTGGGTGGTCATGATAAAATGATCCAGACAGTTCGAGGTACAGGCTATCGTTTCTCTGTCCGTTATTGATTGTTGGTTATAAGGAAAAGTCGGCGTGCTTGAACGTTTGTCGTGGAAAAAATTAGTGGTTGTTTTGATTTTATTCTGTTTACCGGCATGTGGATTATCACTTTTTATTGGTCATCTATCTTGGTTGCTCGTGATTTCACTATTAGCCGCTTTATGTTGGCATAGTTATCATTTACTGAAATTATCTGATTGGCTTTGGCTTGAACGTCGTTTACTGCCACCAACTGGACAAGGTGCTTGGGAAACGATTTTTTATGGTATTTATCAATTACAGCAGCGCAATCGTAAACGTCGGCGTGAATTGGTACAAATTATCAGGCGATTTCGGAGTGGTGCAGAATCTTTGCCTGATGCAGTTATTATAATGACAGCAGAAGGTAATATTGTTTGGTGTAATCGTTTAGCTGAATATTTATTGGGATTTCGTTGGCCGGAGGATAGTGGGTAATCTATTTTCAATTTACTCCGTTATCCTGATTTTAACCGTTATTTTATGTTAGCCGACTATTCTGTGCCGTTTACGATAGCGTTAAATAACAGTGCTATGGTTGAATTTCAAATTATGTCTTATGTTGACGACCAATTATTAATGGTTGCAAAAGACATAACGGAAAAGGTGAAATTGGAAAAATTACGCGGCGAATTTTTTGCTAATGCTAATCATGAATTACGTACACCATTAACTGTTTTACAAGGTTATTTGGAAATCATGGATGAGCAAATTGATAGTCATTCGGCTAACAAAAAAGCTTTACACTCAATGCGTGAACAATTGGCACGCATGGATAGTTTAATTAAACAATTACTTCAGCTTTCCCGCATTGAAATAGCACCACATATTAATTCGAATGAGCAGATAAATATTCCGGCAATGCTAAATACAATAAAACAAGATGTAATAAATTTAAGCTTGGGAAAGCATGAAATTATTTTTGATGTGGATAAAAAATTACAAGTTTATGGTCATGAAGAGCAACTGAGAAGCGCCATTTCAAATCTTATCTATAATGCGATTAACCATACACCGATTGGAACATCTATTCATATTGGTTGGCAACAAATTAAACAGGGAGCACTTTTTTCTATTCGCGATAATGGTCCGGGAATTGCTTCAGTAAGCGTGTTGCTTAATAGTGAAATAAGGGTGTTTCGGTGATTGAAGTAAATTTTACGCTGTTCTGAGATGGAAATTCCAAAGACCTGCGCTAAGGAGTAAGAAGGTATCATCAATAAAGGGTCTACGATTCCGTAAAATTTGGGTCATGCAACCGAGGCGCTTGATACCCGCGATGGCGTGTTCAACTGTAATACGGATGCCCGAGATTATTTTATTTTCTTGTTTTTGTTCAGG
>NZ_NHNG01000153.1:0-674 GCF_002287155.1 Arsenophonus sp. ENCA | reverse complement strand
CAATGCAAAAAAGCGGCTTTATCCTGTGGAAGAACAGCCCACGCATTTTATTCACGCCATGGCGCCGAATGCTATTATGACCTCCGGGGATGAAAAGTTGACGACTAAAATCTCCACGATAGAGAAGGCACAAACGCATTCGATTATCACCCTGGAGCTGTCTCACTGTACGTTACGGCTGACAAGCGGAATTTCGCCGTGTTGGCTGGCAACCTTCATTCGCGAGATGGCACCATGAAGATGTTTGTCGAAGTGCCGGCCATTTACCTCTATTCAGGTCATGTCGACTTTCGTAAAAGTATCAACGGCCTGTTGCTGATTATCGAGCAGGATATGGCACATTCCCCTTTCGATGAGGCCCTGTTCGTCTTCTGCAACCGACATGGCCCATTCCCAGTCGAAACGCAACAAACCCATAAAACGTTATGCAGCCATTAGATGAGCTAAAAATACTTCATTTGGAGAAAAATAGCCCAACGATTTTCGTCCCCGAGTATTAAGTATGTGCTCAAGTTCTGCAATCTCGTTGTCCGTGACTGAGTTGAAATCCGTTCCTTTTGGGTAAAAACGGCGGATAAGTCCGTTACTGTGTTCATTTAAACCACGCTCCCATGAGTGATAAGGCCTGGCAAAGAAGACATTAGCACCGGTGATCTCAGTTATCTGTTTATGCA
>NZ_NHNG01000271.1:0-10169 GCF_002287155.1 Arsenophonus sp. ENCA | reverse complement strand
ATTTTTCGCGTAGCTGCTGGGTGATTTCCAGCGTTCGCGCCGCCGTCATCCTGTGCTGACGGTTCATCGTCTGCTGCAATCTCACCAGATTGAACGGAAGCGGCGGGGCGGTTTCTTTCTCCTGCACTCCAGCGGCTTTTATATCAGCGTCCTTGCCACGTAAACGTGCTGCCAGTGCATCGGCATAACTTTTGCTGACAAGACGCTTCTTGTCGTCCTGCGGCGCATTTTCGTTGACCTTCCAGTGGGCGGCGAATTTTTGACCGCTTACGGCAAAGTCACCGATAAGCTGGTAGTAAAAACTCGACGTGTGCGACTGATTGGCAAGATAGCGACGAACTATCAGCCCGAGGATCGGCGTTTGTACCCGCCCGACGGACAAGACGCCCCGATAGCCCTTTTTGCGTCCTTCAATGGTATAGGCGCGGGTCATGCTCATGCCGTAAATCAAATCGCCAGCGGCTCGTGCGAGTGCTTTGCGGTAAATGCCTTTGAACTGGTGATTATCTTTCAGTTGGGACAGTGCTTTTTTAACGGCGGCGTCGGTGTTGTCATTAATCAGCAAACGCTTAACCGGCTTGTTGTTGCCGGTATATTCCAGCAACTCCTCAACCAGCAATTGCCCCTCGTCGTCCGGGTCGCCTGCGTGGACAATTACATCCGCCTTTTTGATGAGGTTAATCACCGTTTGGGTATGCGCTTCCTTTCCGGCAATCGGCTCATAACGCAACGGGTAAAGCTGCAATGGCAAATCCTCCGCTTTCCACTGTGCGTAATCTGGATTATACGCTTCCGGCTCAATCGATTTTAGGAGATGGCCGTAGCACCATGTTACGATGTTATCGGCTGATTCAAGATAGCCGTCTTTTTTCTGGAAATTACCCCCTAGCGCTTTAGCAATATCCTTCGCCACAGAGGGTTTTTCTGCTATATACAAATTCATTTTTTCATCCTCGTATTTTGCCAAATCGTTTCATGATGTCGCCGACGATTGCCGGATCTGCCGTGGGGCAACCGCCCAGAAAATCACGCCGTTTCACAAATGTTTTCCACGGGTCAAAACCGTGTCTGCCAAATTTTCTGAGTGAGAAAAACTGACTCACTGCGCCGCTGCATTCGCTTTGATTATTGCCCTGCAATTTTCCGTACATGCACAGCACCACGGTACAGGGATCGCCTGAGTCCACTTTTTCATCAGCAAGAACGGCATGATTAACAGCGAGTAATAATCCAATGGCGATAAGCGTATTTTTCTTCATCATTTCTGGCCTGTTTTGGTATATTTAATTGTGATCTTCGATTGTTTACTGGATGTATGGCATTTATGCGTTTTTTAACTCTCTCCCTGTTTAATAAAGCACCTTGTCTTCTGCTGCCGTTTTTCCTGATGGCCTGTGATGAATCGCCCAAAGTGTCCTCGCTTGCGCCATTACCGCCTTACCGGATTGCGCTTGGTGAGATGGGGAAGGGTTTTCAGCAGGAGGTGTCTAATATGCTGATCCAGCAAGAGGTGTCTGGCGGTGAAAGTCCAAACACTGCGACGGTGACTATCGAACAATCCGATCTGCTCGATGATGCTGTTCAGGCAGAAAGGTCAATTTTCAAGCTTGCTTTTCGTGATGGGAAATGGGTTATCGAGAGCCGGATTAATCAGCAGCGCTGTTACCCTGAGCGTGGTCATCAAAGTTTCTCAACGGCACCGTGTCATTAACACAGAATGATACGGTGCAATAGATCTAAGGATTTTGTGTTAGGCCATGAGTCCCAATGGTGAGATCACAATCGTACAAATCTGGTGAATCATCATTTAGTTTTCTTCCTAACATATCTGGATTACTTTTCGTGCAGGTGATCGCCGGGCTGGACAGGTGGCTCTTGCCCATTCCGTTATCAGATACAATGTATCCCCCTAACCCTTGAGCATACTCCAGATGTTTATAAATTTCTTTAGCTTCTTTATTGTTGAAGTGAATTGATAGTGTTGTATTTCCGTTATCATCTTTATCTCTACTCAAAGAAGTATTCGCAAAAACACATGAAGGGTAAACCATAGTGGCAAGCATTACGGATAAAAAAAGGGTTTTTCTCATAGAAGTTTCTCCTTAGTTAAAAAATAATAACAGGAGATTATAACGCTATTTATCAGAGATAACGACTTTCGATTTATTAATGTTATTGTATTAATTTTATGTTAATGACAGCAGGTAATAACGTAGGCCGACTCTTCGTGTTGATGACCCACAAATTTGAGACCAGCGGCATACCAACCGACGGGGCAACGATATTCTCTGAAATCGCGGCCACCCCAGTTACCCATCTGTTTGCATTCGCGTTGTTGCAGCGAGGCCCCTGACGTCCAGCGTCCATTTTGGCACGATAGTAAAGCGCCTTCGGGGGTTCGGCCTACCAACCCGTTAGGGCTGCATCCCCAACCGGGTTGTACAGCGTTTTTTTCACCCAAGTGCAAAAATTCGTCGGTAGACAGGCGGCCATCGGCCCTTACCGTGCCGCCTTTCAGTTGACCGCCGGTGTAAATCCCCTTGTTGTTGACTGAGCGTATCCAGTCGTTATCGTTCATGTAGAATCCGCCGCCGTGCGCTTCATTTAACCAGCCTTTTCCGTGCTGCGTAGCCAGCCGCTGTGACTTTTGATATTGCCACCTGCATTGATTTCTTCCGAATAATTCCCCTTTTTCGCATTAACGGTATTGGCGTTATTGAGATTGTTACCGCCCATATCGATAGCGGTGTGCATCCGATTTAACTCAGGCTTATGTTTTACCTGAAAGCGATACAGTCGGTCGCTTTCCTGCAATACGCTACCCAATATTTCTGACGATAACGCAATGGCAATATGCCCGTGGCGACAGTCGAGGCCAAAATCCCTTGGCTGGCTTGTCCAGCCGCCATAAGCGCCGGTAGCGATATTTTTCTCATCGACATAACCGCCCATACCGGTGATCTGGGCGGCGACTCGGCGCATCCCTTTTTCTGACAGGGCGTCACCCTGTACGCTACAGGTGAGCGCCTGTAGCGCGGGCTGGCCTTTGGCGCTGTTTTTCACGACGCCGGTTACGTATTGCTGACCCAAGCCGTTTTTCTCGGCGAAGCCCTGTTGCAGATAACCGTTTTTAATCAGTAACGACGGCGTAATACGGTAGGGCAGGGGTTGATTGAGTAATTCATCACGATGGTCAGCAATGTACTGTTTTGCCGCTTCATTAAACTGGCTGGCATGACGGGCGGCGACAACCCACTCTTGCTCATCCAGATAGTCACTGTCACGAGTTTCGCACCAATAAAAAAACGCTCTATTTTTAAGTTTAATTCAGCATGATATATAAATAGTCAAAACCTTATAAATCAAATACAACTTATTGTAATTTAAGAAAATTTATGTTTTTTAGTAACTTGCAGATTAATCATTGCTTTTAAGCCATTTTTAGAATTTTATATGCCTGTGCGAAACTCGTGACTGTATTTTTCTGCGCCAAACAATCCTGCCATTGCTACAATCACCAGTGCGCCTAACACCTCCAGTGAGACAAAACCGCGATGGATCGCCGCCCTGTTTGCGTTTGCATGATTTTTCACGTTAATTTCCATTTGAAATTTAATGAATGAATATTTTTTATCTGCTGATGTTGACTCCGTTCACCAAATTTGCAGATAACTTATCCAGCCTTGATAATAAATATCACGGCAATATTTTTTGGGCGCGTTTCATTGGTGGTTCTCACCACTCTGGAAGCATCAAAGCCAACCTGAAATGTCGCTGTTTCGTGCGTGCCAGAGTCACCCGGGCCAATAAAACCATCATTCCTGAATACTCCACCGAAAGACGCGTCACCTGCCAGCCCCTGAGACCATGTCATGGAGGGGAATTTTCCGGTGATATTCTGCATCGCATCATGCTGCTGGCTTAAGAGTGACACGAGTTTCGCACAGGCATATAAAATTCTAAAAATGGCTTAAAAGCAATGATTAATCTGCAAGTTACTAAAAAACATAAATTTTCTTAAATTACAATAAGTTGTATTTGATTTATAAGGTTTTGACTATTTATATATCATGCTGAATTAAACTTAAAAATAGAGCGTTTTTTTATTGGTGCGAAACTCGTGAGTGATCTGGACGGTTCCGAATCAATGCCCGCGCCATGATCGAGTGCACGAACAAAACGCCCGCGAAAATCAGGCAGTTTTAATGAGGGATACAGCAAGGAAAGGTCGGGATATTGGCGTTTATTAAAAGATTGCCCGTTTAACTCAAGCCAGTCCGGGGGTAAAACTGAACCCCCCCACATAACAATGGTTCCGATGGGGACACCTGAACTCCTCGCCCATTTTCCCTTGACACAGGAAACGGATTCTCCGGTCTCTATCCGGGAAACGGTGCCATCGGGATAACAGGTAGCACCGGCGATAACCTGTGAACTGGGGTAAAAATAGTTTGCATTAATCACATTCGCGCGGGTTATGTCGTTATCGCCCATATCGATAGCGGTGTGCATCCGGTTTAGTTCTGGCCGATGCTTCACCTGAAAGCGATACAGCCTGTCGCTTTCCTGCAATACGCTGCCAAGTATTTCCGACGATAACGCAATGGCAATATGCCCGTGACGGCAGTCGAGGCCAAAATCCCTTGGCTGGCTTGTCCAGCCGCCATAAGCGCCGGTAGCGATATTTTTCTCATCGACATAACCACCCATCCCGTTAATCAGGGCAGCAATCCGCCGCATTCCTTTCTCGGACAAGGTATCACCCTGTACGCTACAGGTGAGCGCCTGTAGCGCGGGCTGGCCTTTAGCACTGTTTTTGACGATGCCGGTCACATACTGCTGACCAAAACCATTTTTCTCCGCGAAGCCCCGTTGTAAATATCCCTTATTTATCAGCAAGGAAGGGATAATACGTTTGGGGAGCGGCTGGTTGAGTAGCTCATCACGATGGTCAGCAATATATTGCTTTGCAGCTTCATTAAACTGACTGACATGACGGGCAGCCACTTTCCATTCCTGCTCATCCAGATATTCACTGTATTTCTCTGCACCGAACAATGCAGCCATTGCCACAATTACCAACGCACCCATGATTTCCAGCGAGACAAATCCGCGATGGATATCATGTTTATTTTTTTGTATTATTTTTTTCAACGTATGACCTCCTGAATATAATTTCCCATCAGCCAAAAGTGGTCAATTGCCGCTACCCCACACAAAAACGGTGCAAACGGTGCTGAACGATAATTGACGTTTTCTTGCCACCGAATTGGATGGCGTAATCTTCTTGCCAGCAAAAAGAGGCCACCTGAAACAGCGGCACCACTGATAACCCAAAGAACAGCAGGGAAGGAAAACCACAGGCCCAATCCCGCCATCAGGTACACATCGCCCAAACCAAATTGCGCGCGGTCATCGCGACGATAAGCAAGGGTTCGCAGTCCCCAAAGCACACCAAAGAGACTTAACGCGGTGAGCAGGGCGGTTAATCCGCTTTCCGGAGACAAGATAAAACGCCAGACGGCTCCTGTGAGACCAAACGCCAGCGTAAAACAGCGCGGTAAGCAGCGACTGGCCGCATCCAGATAGATAAACAGGGCTAAAAAAGCGAGGAAAACGATTGCTGCTGCCCCATGTAGCGGCGAGGACGCTAATATTGTCGACAGAAAGGTTAATCCGGTAAAAATTACCCCCGTTACCTTCACTATCCGACCGATGGTTGACAGCGGGCGCTCCTGATGAACATCGAGAAAATGCCTTGCGACAATGACCACGCCGCTTTGCACGATGATGGCGCACAGTTCCAGCAAAACCAGACTCACCGCGCTCACGGCTTCCTCCTGTCACCGCTGATAACCGGCCAGTAGCGAGCATAAATCTGTTGGGCATAGCGTAAGCGTTTCTGTTCATTGCGCGGATGAAAGCCTGCGTTATACGACCCCAGACAGGCCCAGTTGACGCCACACTCGCGTAGATGCTGCGCCAGTATCCACGCGCCGATTTTGACGTTAAGGCACGGCTGATTGAGCAAATCCTGCTGATCGCGAATGACCCCCATTTTTTGGAGTTTAGGGATATGCGTCGAATTGATCTGCATCAGCCCATAATCGGTACTCAACACCCGCCCCTGTTTATCCCGATTGATATTGACCGCTCTCGCAGAGAGGCTGCTTTCCTGCTGGGCGATGGCTTTGAGCAGTTTAGGGTCAATCTGGTATATCGCGCCGGCTTCATTAAAACAAAATGCCTGGGCCGCCGTGGTCATGCTCATGGCAAGCCAAAAGGGGATAATTTTCATGTTAGCGCGCCTTAAATGCAGAAAAAGCAACACCCGCCTTTCCTGCATGGAAAGGATGAGAAAAATTAAAAAAGAAAGGGAAAATCAGGTATTGGATTTAAAGATAAGGGTATTCACGCCGACCGAGCCATTATCCGCTTTGCATTGCGTCCCGGCCTTTTCTGCGGTGACGGCTCCCACATTGTTGGTACCGGAAATCGAGACCTCATGTATCATCGCGCTGCCGCTCAGTTTGGTTGCCATGATGACACAGGCGTCTTGCGGCACATTCTTATAGGTCACTGAAAAGCCTTTGTTATTGGCTGACCCCTGAATTTTTTCCGGGGAAATAATCACGTCACCGCCCCAGCCGTTGGCAATCTTGGCCGAGCCGCTCGCCTTGTCACCGTTAATGGTCATGCTGCCCGGTACGCCGCCAAACTGCACAAGTGTACCGGTCATTTTGGCTCCACTGCTAAACGGGTATTCGCCCTGCGTTTTTAACATGCCACGGGCTTGCGTCACCAATGCCTGCACATTGGACATTTCATCGTTAAGGGTGCTTTTATTAAACAGGATAGAGACGGCGCTGACAGCCAGCACAATGGCGACCGCAATAATCGCCAATACTCCCATCGCTTCCAGACTTAAAAATCCTCGGTGCAGCGTTGCCTTGTTTTTCATAACGTCCTCTTTTGTTTGTGAATAAAACGACATATTACTTTTCATTCCTTACCCCATTTGATTGACCATGGTGTTTAAATCACTGCTGGCTAATAGCAGCAGCAACATGTAGCCGAACACCAACAAAAAGCAGAAAGCCGTTAAATAGCGTGATGTTTTCTTGACCTGCGAAATGGTGATCTGCAACCAGCGGTCGGCATAGCGCTCAAGGCTGTTTTCGGCTCCCGCGCCTTCGGTTAACAGCATCATCTGATTGACACACTCCCGCGAGGGGAAGTGATAGCCGCTACTTTTTAAGGCCAGCCCCAGATGTTCGCCCTGTCGCATATAATGCAGGGTTTCATTAATGCGCCTTTCCAGCCACGGACTGGCGGTTTCACCGAGCATATTCACCGCCTGCATCACCGGGATATTGACCCGCAGTAACGCCGCAATATTCAGCAAAAAGTAAACCCCCTGCACCGCGCGATACACTGACCACGGCGGCAGGTGGTCGGCGATTTTCCGGTTTGCCCAGTGTCCCATTGACCAGACAATCAGGGCGGTAAGTGCCAGCAGGCTAAACAGCAGTAACCACTCGAAATGAACTATAAATTCAGAAATGCCGGTGAGCAGGCTAAGCGCGCCCTCCCACTTTTCGCGCGGTATCAGCCTGTCCAGCTTGGGGATAAATTTGTTACACACCATGTGCATCATCAGCACCACGATACCCAGCAGAAAGCAGGGGTAGGCCAGTGCCCCAAACAGGGCGGAGACCATGGTTTTCTTGCCCTCCACAATCTGGCTGGCACGACGCAAGGCGTCGGAGAGCTTGCCGGAGAGGATGCCTGAGCCAATCAGGGTAGCTTCCTGAACCGGCACCCATTCGAGCAATACCTTTTCAAACGCGCCTTGCCCCTCATCCAGCGCCGACAGGCAATCGGTCAACAACACCGCATAGGGATGATGTTTGCGGCCAAAATCGGTGACAACGTTGCGCATATCGATAAAGGCTTGCTGCAACGATTTGTTGTTATCCAGCAAAAAGGCCAGCATGTCGTAGAAGGCGATGCGGTCTTTGGCGGAAAAGGTTTTTTGGTAAATCCATCTCAGTGTTGCGTCAATGCGAGGTTTGACGGCAACAAAGGTTGACGTTAATGAGGGCAACATTGGTTTTTCTCTCATGTTGATGGGGGAACCACTTGAAAACGTATCAACTGTCCCTATATGAAGAATGCGAACGTAAGATTTAAATAAATGCGTGCTAAAGGAGGATATTATGGCCTATCGTTCTTTCTCTCTCATTCCCGCACTCAGCAATCATCTGCTGTCTGACCGTTTTACCCAGATAGATAATCTGTTTAGCCGTTTGACCGGTGAAACCCCGGTTGCTGATACGCCAGCCTATAATCTGCTGCAAAAAGATAAAGAGCATTATGAAATGACGGTGAGCGTACCGGGTTATTCGCAGGATGAACTCGATATTTCGGTGCTTAATAACCAGTTAACCCTGAGCGGTAAACCGAAGGCTGAGGAAACAGAGGCTAACGAAGAAAAAGACGGTATCAAATGGTTGCATCAGGGCATCAGGAAAAGTGCGTTTTCCTTAAGTTTCAGCCTTGAGCATCGGATAACGATCCAGCAGGCCAATCTGGATAAAGGATTATTAACTCTGCAATTTACTTATGATATTCCTGAACAGGAAAAACCACAGAAAATCGCCATTGGCGTTCAAAATCAATCAGGCCGTGTGCTTGAACACAACGCTGCTTAATTATAGCGCCCCTGATTGGGGCGCTTTTGTAGATGATAAAAAAATCAAGCCGCTTTCACGATGTAGTTAAAGGAAATATTGCGTGGGCGGGTTTCTTCGGCTGTTCGTGTTACGCGGGAGGAGTCTAAATGTCCCTGATATCCTCTCCACTCGTCATTTCTTGACGTTGCATCGTAGCCAACAGAATTCTTTTTATCACAATAAAAAGCACCGTTGGGAGGGAAGTTTGAATCAACTGCTTGGTCATCCATTGCCCATTGTGCCCAAATTTTCTGCATGGCATCACTTTGAGAACTTAATATATGTCTACCAGAGTCTACATTACGTCCTGCATCCCAACCCCGAATAAATTCTCCCCGTAAATCAGGTAACTTTCCATCAGGGTAACATTTTGCAAGTTTTGGGTATTTTTCTTTATCAAATGCCTGACCATGACAGACAAACCAGCCTTTTGGCGGTTCTGCAAGCGGATAGGGAAAAGGAATACCTACCAGTTCGTCAATCGATATATATTGTTCTGTCATGATGTTATGTCCTTTTTTAATTTTATCGCTATCCCAGTTAGTCTTATACTCAAAGGCTAACTGATAATCATAATCTTCTGGATTAATCCAATGATAAAATAAGGGTTGCATCAAAGGTATCCAGTGCGTTTCAACATCAAAGTTACCGTTGTTGATATTATTCGCTGCCGATATACCAAGTCGTTCAAGCAGCGAATTATCATCACCACAATCAGATGAGTATTCATGGTTTATACCCAGTTCTGTTTTCTTATCGAACCAGTGAAGACATAATCTAAGGCCCATATTTAACTCCATTAATAACTTTAATTTACTTTATTCCATATTTTTTCTCGGTAACAAATTTTGGCTCTTTCCAGTTAGGGCCTTTTTCTGGCAGAGGTTTGCCTGTTTTTTTTAATTTACCTTCTTTAAAAAGTCTTTGGTGTGTTTTTAATAATTCCCCATGAGCAACAACCTCAAATTTGTATTTAACATACATTCTATCGATACTCGGATAGGGAGTGCGTAGAGCAAAATGTAAAAGAACATCCTCTACGCTTTCATTTTTGTAAATACTTTCAATATCTAACATTACTTACCCCCTTCTGCTTTGAGATACGCTTCCTCGGCTTCAGGTGTATACAGAGTCTGCGTTTTCTCATTAACCTTATAGTCTTCTAACGTTGCTGTATGAGTGTTATTCCAAACTTCGTCATAGTTTTCTGGTATCATGCCATCTTTAATGCCAAGATTTCGGTACCGTTCCAGTGTAAGCGTCGTTAAATCCCCACATTTTTTCACTTCTCCTAATTTGTCATGATGTTCGACGCTAACAATTAAGGAGAAATATTAGATGGGAATTTACCGTACAGACGAGAAATGGCGAGCTATCATTGAAGCTCAAGAATATTCCGGATTAAATCCAACTCAGTATTGTCGTCAAAATGCC
>NZ_NHNG01000506.1:0-675 GCF_002287155.1 Arsenophonus sp. ENCA | reverse complement strand
TTTGAAGGAAAAACCTACGGTGGTGGGGCTGTTCTAGCCGGTGGCTATAAGCAATTCTTTGCTACCTTAGATGCTAATTATACGCGCACTAACCTTGATATTTTAGATGGTGATATCAGTGCATTAGTTATCACTCCGCGCATCGGTTACGAGTTTACTTTTCAGCCCTTATTATCAGGTCAAGGCAATACCAAAGTACAAATATGGGTAGGTGCAATGTATCAGGATACCACTCAATGCTTTAAAGGTAATATTAATAACCTGAATTTACCTGAGGAATTCGCCGGATTAATCAAATTGCTTGATGATCCTAATATGAAATTTGATGTTAAACAACATTTAGCACACAAATGGAACAGCACGATAGGCGCTAGAATAGAAATTACTCGTAACTTTAATATCTTATCTGAAGTGGGATTTAATAATCGCAATAACTTCTATATCTCGGGTGAATTACGTTTTTAAATAAAATAGCATTATCCATTAAGTTGATTACTTTATGTACTTCTGGCCTATATCATCAATTTTAAAAAAAGATAGTTCAGCTAAACGGTACGTATTACAGTATGGGAAAGGCTGGAGGTAGAATTTGAATTTTTTTATTAAGATCTTCAGTCTTTGCCTTTTCTTAATTAGCTGCAAAGAAAATACAGCAACTTCAATAACCATTGAACC
>NZ_NHNG01000030.1:0-677 GCF_002287155.1 Arsenophonus sp. ENCA | reverse complement strand
TAACAAGCTGAAAATTCAGCGGCTAAATTTTTCAATTCTTCGACTGATAATCCAATGATTGCTTTACATAAACGATTATCTCGTAACAGCCGCTCTTTGTTGATCATTTCAAACCTTTATTCTCTAAGTTAAACCTCTTTTATTCTCAATAGCGTGACAAAAAATGCAAGTCTCTATTCAGCAACTAGTTTAATGTGTTATTAGGCGGTGCGATGATCCCGCATGAACTAGTCACTAGGGCTAAGCAGCATGGCATCCGTTGTTGGCTCGGCTATGGTATGACAGAAACAGCCTCCACGATTTGCGCGAAACAAGCAGATAGTACTCTAGGCGTCGGTTTACCTTTAATCGGCAAGTCTCTTCGCTTAGTGAATAATGAAATTCATATTAAGGGCACCTCGAAAAACCTAAGCCGAGTTTGATTTTGCTGATAAAGTTATCGGAAGCTGGTCTACTGAGCTAACCACCATGAAGAATGACCTCTTTGCAAACCAGTATGACCAACAGACGATCGACAAGTTGGGTGACCCGCTGGTCAAGATCGAAACCTGTATAGACTTTGCGCATCTAGCAGCAGAAATCGACCATGTGGTACCGCGTCCTGTCAGCAAAAAAGGCGGACGTCCACCATTTCCAACAGAGACCATGGTTCGCATTTTAGTCTTAAAGCGTATCTA
>NZ_NHNG01000255.1:0-677 GCF_002287155.1 Arsenophonus sp. ENCA | reverse complement strand
AGTTGAACACGCCATCGCGGGTATCAAGCGCCTCGGTTGCATGACCCAAATTTTACGGAATCGTAGACCCTTTATTGATGATACCTTCTTACTCCTTAGCGCAGGTCTTTGGAATTTCCATCTCAGAACAGCGTAAAATTTACTTCAATCACCGAAACACCCTTATTTCACTATTAAGCAACACGCTTTCTGTTCCCGTTGCACCAACCGAATTTGCGTACTGGAATAACCGCTTGCAGCGTGATAGGTGCTATTTGACAGACTTCGGACTATCAAACTCTCAGTGGGTTTCAATAAACTAGTTGCTGAATAAAGACTTGCATTTTTTGTCACGCTATTGAGAATAAAAAGAGGTTTAACTTAGAGAATAAAGGTTTGAAATGATCAACAAAGAGCGGCTGTTACGAGATAATCGTTTATGTAAAGCAATCATTGGATTATCAGTCGAAGAATTGAAAAATTTAGCCGCTGAATTTTCAGCTTGTTATTTGATTTATCGGAAAAAGAATCGAAAAGATCACGAGCGGCAGATGGGTGCAGGGCAGAAAGGATTTATCCCAACCCCACTAGATAAACTGCTTTTTATTTTATTGTATTTAAAATGTTATCCGACCTATGATTTGCAAGGACTTCTTTTTGGTTTAGATAGAACCCGGGTATGTCGCTGGGTAAAAATA
>NZ_NHNG01000269.1:0-678 GCF_002287155.1 Arsenophonus sp. ENCA | reverse complement strand
CTGTTTCTTTGGAAAGTAACAAGATATTGTTAGATGGTGGGTCGTACAGGATAACTCGGCCCATGGCTTCGCCCTGAGGGTCGTTGTGCTTCGCACAACGCTGTATCGCTTTGCTCGGCTCGAACCTACACAGCTGCTCTACCGACTGAGCTAACGACCCATCTGAATAAACTGGATTATGTTTATCTTGATTATGCTTAGTTAGTAACAAATAGGATAAACAAAAACTTTATCTAACACTATTAATGGTGGGTCGTACAGGATTCGAACCTGTGACCAATTGATTAAAAGATAGTTGGTATATTTTTAAGCTATTGAAAATACTGGCCTAACCTGCATTCACAAATGGCAAAAGTGGCAAGTTTTGACACTCTAATGACACTATTGTGGCACTCCAGTGACGTCACTAATCTGGCACTATGAGGAATAAGTAAGAATACAAGACGCTATTGCAATAATTTATAAAATCATGATTGTTTATCATAAGCTTACTTAGTGATTATATACATTATTTCAATGGTTAAATTTTGATGGTCACGATATACTACCTTAATGACAAAATCTTCACTATCCCAACATGACTCTCTGTTCAAAAAGTTCCTTGGCGATATTACTGTAGCTAGGGACTTTTTGGAGATACATTTGCCACCTCATCTTCGGGAGCGCTGCGATTTCAGC
>NZ_NHNG01000091.1:0-2942 GCF_002287155.1 Arsenophonus sp. ENCA | reverse complement strand
CTTTTTTTGTCTATAGAAGGTTCAACTAATCGCCATAGGTCTTTAGGGCGGAAACATCTACTTTTTAACCATCGGCTAACCGTGTCATGAGATAAAGGCGATGGGCTGACTTCTGATAACGCCAAACTAGAGTATCTTACACTGCTTACTTGCAAGAATATTTTATAGATATCTTTAATGCATGGATAACCGGACAAAATATGAACATCCTGATTTTTTCTTGTTTTTAAATTTATACTTCTTTTTTAGAGACTGCGAAACTCGTGCAATAGATGAAAATTAATCTAGTACGGCTATTTTTTATTGGTAAATAGCCGTAGTGTATAACTTTTATTGTGATTTTATGATGTAAAAAAATAGATCAATATTGCATTATTGTCTGTTTAATCGTCATCTCACTAGGCAATTATTTATAAAGCTGAAAACAAAATTAGATCAATAAATTAGCAGAAACCTTTTTATTAATTTATCAAAATCAACCCTCAATCAAATACAGCATCCGGACACTAGGGTTAAAACCAATTTTAATTAACTGGCAAAAATATTAATTTACTTAAATATCATACCTAATGTATCATCAAGCTAGTACACAAAATCAATAATAAAAGAGGCAGTTATAGTAATGGCTAACGAAGTAATACAAAATATTAAACGCCCTTCCATATTTGGTGGTGCTATGATCATCGCTGGCACTGCCGTCGGTGCCGGTATGTTCTCCATTCCTATTGTCACTTCTGGCGTCTGGTTTACCGGTTCAATCATTTTATTAGTTTATACTTGGGTATGTATGTTTTCTTCTGGTTTAATGATTTTAGAAGCCAACATGAATTATCCTTCTGGTGCAAGCTTTCATACCATGGTTAAAGATTTACTTGGCACACGCTGGAATTTGCTAAATAGCATTTCAATTGCATTTGTTCTTTATATCTTAACTTATGCTTATATTTCAGCCGGTGGATCGATCATTACACATAATCTTAATAAGATCATCCCCATAAATCACCCTATGGCCGGTTTATTATTTAGCTTATTGATCGCTTTTGTTGTTTGGCTATCGCCTAAAGCGGTTGATCGTCTAAGTACAATTTTGATTGGCGGAATGGTTATTACTTTTATCATGTCTGTCAGTGGCATGTTTAATAGTGCTTCATCCACCATCTTATTCAACAAAAATAGTCTGGATACAGATTATTTACCTTATGCATTTATTGCTCTACCTTATTTACTAACCTCTTTTGGCTATCATGGTAATGTGCCCGGCTTAGTGAAATATTATCATAAGGAAAGTAAAGCGGTTGTTCTTAGTTTGTTATATGGCACTTTTATTGCTTTAGTCATTTATATCTTATGGCAATATGCCATTCAAGGTAATATACCGCGCACTGCCTTTAAACAAATCATTACTGAAGGTGGTAATATTGACTCGCTATTAAAACAAATGGATCACAGCACTAATAACAATATTATAAAACAGTGTTTAAATCTGTTTTCTTATATGGCTCTTGCAAGTTCATTTTTAGGTGTGACACTTGGGCTGTTTGATTTCATTGCCGATTTTTTTAAATTCAAAGATAATAATCTAGGCCGTTTAAAATCCGCTTTGATAACCTTCATTCCTCCTACCCTTTTAGCTTTATACTACCCTGATGGTTTTATTCATGCCATTGGTTTTGCTGGTCTAGCGGCAACTATATGGGCAGTAATTGTGCCGGCAATGATGGCTAAAGCTAGCCGTAAAAAATTTCCTCATGCAGTTTATCATGCACCTGGCGGTAATCTATTAATTTATTTTGTTATATTTTTTGGTTTGATTAACGCTGTTATCCATATATTAGCGCTATTCAATATTTTGCCTGTTTATAAGTAGCGCTTCGATTGCCAAGATTAATTTCAACGCCTCATACTTCGTGCTGATAGCTGTCATGAGGCAAATTCTTAGTAAGCATCACTTTGTATTCTAATTGCCGGTAATTTTATTATAAAATTGGAATTATAATTATTTAATGAAAGGAACTCATATGCCTAGAGCCAATGAAATAAAACGAGGCTATGCGGTAAGCTTAAATGGTAAGTTGCATTAGTAAAAGATATTGATATTCAGACACCAAGTGCACGAGGCGCTAGCACACTCTACAAAATGCGTTTTACTGATATTAAAACCGGCCAAAAAGTTGAAGAACGTTTTAAAGGCGATGACAATCTAGAAACAATCCATTTAACTCATCGGGCAGTAAGTTTTTCTTATGTTGAGGCTGATGAATATTTATTCATGGATAATGAAGATTTTACTCCCTATAGTTTCCATAAAACAGATATAGAAGAAGAGCTTTTATTCTTTACTACCTCAGGAACACCTGGACTGCAAGTTTTAGTAATGAATAACCAGGCTATCGCGTTAGAACTTCCGCAAACTGTCGATATGGTAATTGTAGAGACAGCACCAAGTATCAAAGAAGCATCAGCCAATGCAAGAACAAAACCAGCTATAATGGCAACCGGGCTAATAATACAAGTTCCAGAATACTTATCCATCGGCGAAAAAATTCGCATTCACATTGCAGAACGCCGTTATATGGGCCGTTGTGACTAAAATCGATAAAAATTAAACAATAGCTGCTCTTACTTAACGCCAATTCCCAAACGAAATGCAACAAAGTAAATCCTTGGTCATACATACACGAGTTTCGCAGTCTCTAAAAAAGAAGTATAAATTTAAAAACAAGAAAAAATCAGGATGTTCATATTTTGTCCGGTTATCCATGCATTAAAGATATCTATAAAATATTCTTGCAAGTAAGCAGTGTAAGATACTCTAGTTTGGCGTTATCAGAAGTCAGCCCATCGCCTTTATCTCATGACACGGTTAGCCGATGGTTAAAAAGTAGATGTTTCCGCCCTAAAGACCTATGGCGATTAGTTGAACCTTCTATAGACAAAAAAAG
>NZ_NHNG01000344.1:0-10291 GCF_002287155.1 Arsenophonus sp. ENCA | reverse complement strand
CAACCCGTTTCAACCCGGTGATAAAGGTGTTTTACATGCGGTTGGTTGCAGCCGGAAAACCCAAAAAAGTCGCTCTGGTTGCCTGCATGCGCAAACTGTTGACCATCCTGAATGCGATGCTCAGAAAGAACGAAGAATGGGATGAATCCTACCATCAGGTTACTACGTAATTTTGTTGGTCAAGACAGTTGCTTATTTTCTGCCCCTAATAACGTTTTACCATCACTAGTAATTATCGTTTTACCTATCATTTCATGCAAAATGGGAAATATTACTGGTGATAACACCGCATTGCCAATACCCAACGCGATATCACCGCCACGATAATTTTCAATCAGTTGTGGCTTAACATTTTTACCAACAAAATCGGGTGAAGTGTCAAGATGGGAAATAAAGCCAATCGCAGGAACCGAATGTTCAATATTGGCAGGCAGCTTCGCCATTAAACAGCCATTTTCTAGCAACTCGCTAGTAGAAACTCCTAGCTCTGTCAGTTCGGTCAATAATAACTCTGCTAATTTTGCCTGGCCTATACTGCTGGGCTTAGATTTAGTGTAGCTCTTTGATTGAGTATTAATCGCACTATATTCCCAAAAACGCTCTAAAAGCCTATCCATTTCTCTTCCCCCAATGAGCTATTACCGCATTATGCGAAAGGAATTAATGACAATTATTGCGTCAAATCAGTTTTAGCAGATATATTAATAAAATGCATTATTACTTAATCATACTTTGAGCTCTGCAAGTAGCCCGCTAATATATTTTTCAACAATTTTTGTGGCAGCACCATAATGTTTTTCATCAAACTGGCTTTCAACCTGACTGGGTTCAAGATTCAATTCAACGGTATGTGCACCAGCAAGTTTAGCTTCATGTACAAACCCAGCGGCAGGATAAACATGTCCCGATGTACCAATTGCGACAAAAATATCCGCGGATGATAAAGCCTGATAAATCACCTCCATACCTAGTGGCATTTCACCAAACCAGACAATATGGGGACGCAAAGGTTGAGGAAATTGGCAACAGTGACAACGATCATCGGTTGTTAGATCTCCTTTCCATTCAATAACCTGACCTGATTGACAGCAGCGAGCTTTTAATAATTCACCATGCATATGAACAATCCGTCTATTACCCGCTTTTTCATGTAAGTTATCGATATTTTGCGTAACTAATAAAAAATTATCACCCAGGAAATGTTCTAATTTTGCTAAAGCATGATGGGCTGCATTGGGTTTTGTATCCGCTTGCTGTAATTGATAACGCCGCTGATTGTAAAAACGTTGTACTAATTCTGGATCTCTAACAAAACCTTCAGGTGTTGCAACATCTTCAACCCGATGTTCTTCCCATAAACCATCCGTTGCGCGAAAAGTACGAATTCCAGACTCAGCTGAAATCCCGGCACCGGTTAATACGACAACTTTTTTGTTTTCATCTTATCAATCAACTGTTTGTCTCGGTAAAAAAGGCAACAACGAAATCTTTGTCGATGTAAGTTTTTCTTTTTACGTAACTTTCTAAGTCGACAATAAAACCGCATCATTGGACAGTATCCTTTTTCATGCTAAACGACCCATTACTTTCAATCAAACCATCGCCTCTTTTAGATAATAACAGCAAAAACAACAACGATTATTGCCCACTTAAAATTCGCGCCGGATCTATTTTTGTTGCCCGTTTAGCTGGATACCAACTTGCAAGTAAACTTAAAATTAATGTTGTTAACATGACATAAAATACATCGGTAATATGGAGCTCAGAGGGTAAAAAATCGATAAAATAAACATCACCTGATAAAATAGGATGACCAACAATATTTTCTATACATTTAATGATAGTCGTTAAATTTAGTGATATAAAAATCCCGACTAACATACCAATAAAACAACCAACCATTCCCGTTATTAATCCATACCATAAAAAAATAGCACGAATAAAACTATCTTTAGCACCGAGTGTTCTCAACACCGCAATATCGGTGCTTTTATCTTTCACTGCCATTACCAGCGTAGAGACAATATTAAAACAGGCGACACCAATTACCAAAATCATAGCCAGATACATGATGCCACGCACCATTTGAATATCGTTATACATGTAACCATAATCCGCTATCCAACTTTTAATAGTGACATAATGGCCAGTATTTATTCCGGCATCGTAAACCACTTTATTGGCAGGAAAAACATCATTCACACTGATCTGAAAACCAGTAACACCATCACCATAGGCTAAATATTGCTGCGCATCTTGCAATGGCACAATTGCCAGCTGATGATCTAACATACCATTTAATTTGAATACGCCAATAACCGTGACACTAATTCGATTCGGTTGCTGAATACGTAATTTATCATCATGATTAGGGATCATGATGGTAATATGATCCCCAGGCGAAACTTTTAATGTTTCTGCCACACCTTGACCTAAAATAATTTCGTTATTACCAGGTTTTAATTTTTGCCAGGCATCATTCAAGATAAAATCAGGTAACGAACTAACTGATCGCTCTGACGATAAATCAACACCGGCTACCTGGATCGCTTTCAATGCGCTCCCCTTTTCGAGCAACCCAGTAAAATTAATATAAGGTGATACACCAACAACCCCTTGTGTTTGTCGAACCTTAGCTAAATCAGCTTGCCAATTTAAATAAGGCTGATTGACTGCCGCAATTTGTCCATGAGGGACAACTGAAAGTATGCGATTTTTTAATTCACGTTCAAAACCATTCATTGCACTTAAGCCAATAATCAACACTGCAACGCCAAGCACAATACCCAGTGTAGAAATAATCGAGATCAATGAAACCAAACCAGCTCTTTTTTTACCTCGACTAAAACGAAGTGCAATTTTTAACGCACGGGGTAATTCCGCCATGATCATTGCACTCCTATTAAGCTCGGATCATCCTGTAAATAGCCATCCCGCATTTCCAGCTGACGAGTTAAACGACCGGCAAGTCGCAAATCATGAGTCACAACTAAAAATGCCGTCCCTTTTTGTCGATTAAGATCCATTAATAAATCAAAAATGACATCTGCATTGTGTAAGTCCAAATTACCGGTCGGTTCATCCGCCAGTACTAAAGCAGGTTCATTAACAATTGCCCGAGCAATTGCAACTCGCTGCCGCTCACCGCCAGATAATTCAGCGGAGCGATGATTAACTCGATGTGATAAACCTACTGCTGCTAACATCTCACTCGCTTTTAGCTGCGCTTTCACACGTGTCATTCCGCCAATTAATAATGGCATCATTACATTTTTCAACGCAGTAAAATCCGGTAATAGATGATGAAATTGATAAATAAACCCCAACTTCTGATTGCGTAGTTCAGCCCTTCCATTGGTAGAAAGTGAGCTAATTTTTTTACCATCAAAAATGACATCACCGCTAGTTGGCGTATCTAATCCACCCAATAAATGCAGTAGTGTACTCTTGCCAGAACCTGAACTACCCAGAATTGCCATCATTTCACTTTTATTGATTGAAAAGGAGATATTTTTAAGTACATTAGTTGAAATTTTGCCATCTTGATAACATTTACAGAGGTCTTGGCAAACTAATAGCGGAGAATTATTCATAACGTAAAGCCTCTGCAGGTTGAACGGTGGCTGCACGCCAAGATGGATAAAGGGTGGCCAATAATGAGATAGCGATTGAAGATAAAGCGATTAATATAATACGAGCAGGATCAATAGATATCGGTAATTCGATTCCTTTAGCTAACAAACCTAACATAGGCATAATTATATTAAGCTGGCTTGCGATAAATAGACCTAATAATGTTCCAATGATGGTACCAATGATGCCTGCTCCTGCTCCCTGTAACATAAAAATAGCCATAATCTGGCCCCGCTTTAAACCTAATGTTTGCAAGATAGCCACTTCAGACTGTTTTTCCATAACCAATAATGAAAGTGAAGTAACAATATTAAAGGCTGCCACGGCAATAATGAGACTCAATAATAATCCCATCATATTTTTTTCCATTCTCACTGCCTGAAAAAACTCACCCTTTCGTTCGCGCCAATCCTGCCATACCATACCTGCTGGTAACGTCTGTTGACTCAAGCTATCAACGGTTAAAGGTGCCTTAAGATAAAGACGCCAACCCGTAATATTACCGATCGGATAACGCATTAATCTTGCCGCGTCCTGTTGATTAACCAATAATTCGCTATTATCGGCTTCACCTTCAGTAGCAAAAAAACCGGCTACCGTGAATAAACGCTGACTGGGTATTCTGCCCATTGGCGTAAGTTGACTAACACCTGGGACAATTAATCTCAATTGATCCCCCCTCTTTAGCTCAAGCTGTTCAGCCAACTTTACGCCTAAAATAACGTGGTAACTACCGGCAGTTAATACTGAAGGATCAACATCTTGCAAATGATTTAACAAAGGCTCGGTTGACTTTTCATCAACGCCAATCATGACCGCAACCCCCACATTTTGGCTGCTTTGCAATACAACATCACTTTCTACAATTGGGGCAATGCTTTCGATTCCTTCTAGATAGGTTACATTTTTTGCTGGATATTGATTAGGATTGAGATTACCTTTAGGTGTCGTTAAAATAGCCTGTGGCATATATGCTAAAATACTCTGCTGCAATGAACGTTCAAAACCATTCATAACAGCAGTGACGGTAATTAATGCCATAACGCCTAATGCAATGCCAATCGTAGATAAACTTGATACGAACCGACCAAATCGGTCGCCTGTTCGTCCACGCATGTAACGTAGACCAATATAAAAGATAACAGACTGAGACATGAAATCCGATATACCTCTGTTGCCAAAGCAAAGTGTTTGGCGATAATAAAGGGTAGCGTCACTGAATGGAACCACCCTAGGCCAAAGTTTTACGATTTTTTATATCTAACTTAACAGATTAGACTATTTTTCGTTTGTTTTAGTGTCAACAAAACAAGTATTACAATTTCTATCAATGAGAATTAATTAATCCTTATGCCGGCAAAATATTATTACCAACTACCCAAAAAGCAAGGTGATACACGCCATTTGGGGTGTCTAATTGGCGCGGCAGCCGCTGTTGAGTGTGCTGATATTGTCGAACGCCATCAAGGTCTTGTCGTTTTGATCACTCAAGATACGCATAATGCCTTAAAATTATGTGATGAAATACAACAATTTTCGCAAAATTCAGTGACAATGCTTTCGGATTGGGAAACACTACCTTATGATAGTTTTTCACCACATCAAGAAATTATTTCTGCGCGCTTAGTCAATCTTTATCGACTACCAACCTTAACAAAAGGTTTGTTAATTGTTCCGGTTAACACATTAATGCAAAAAGTTTGCCCTGCTGATTTCCTAATCAGCAATGCACTGGTCATGCATAAAGGCGACAAGCTCTCACGTGAAAATTTGCGCAACAATTTTGATAAAGTCGGTTACCGACATGTTGAACAAGTACTCGAACATGGTGAATATGCTACTCGTGAAGCGTTACTTGATCTCTTTCCGATGGGCAGCGATAATCCACATCGGATTGACTTTTTTGATGATGAAATTGATAGCTTAAGAACTTTTGATGTTGATAGTCAACTGACTATCAGCGAAGTTGAGCAGATAAATCTACTGCCCGCTCACGAATTCTCAACAGATGATAAAGCTATTGAGTTATTCCGTAGCCAATGGCGTGAACATTTCGACGTACGGCGTGATCCTGAGCATATCTATCAACAAATTAGTAAAAAAATAATGCCAGCGGGAATTGAATATTGGCAGCCTCTTTTTTTCAATCAACCACTATCTTCTTTATTTGACTACTTGCCTGCTAATACTTTATTGATCACGCAAGATTTAGCCGCGGCAGCTAGTAGATTTTGGGCTGACACTTATCAGCGCTATGAGAGCCGAAATGTTGATCCCATTCGCCCACTACTACCGCCTGATACACTTTGGCTAAATAGCGAACAACTTAATCACGCCCTTAAAACTTGGCCACGTATCAAAATTTCAGTTGAACCGGTCGGTCAAAAAGCAGGCAATACTAACCTGCCCTACTTAGCTTTACCTGATTTAAGTATCAGCCAGCAAAATAAAGCCCCACTTGATAAACTGGAGCAGTTCAGCAAAAATTTTGCTGGCCGAATTATTTTTTCTGCAGAAAGTGCCGGACGGCGTGAAACGGTACTAGAGTTATTAGCACGAATAAAAATCAACCCAATTAAGATTAAAATGCTGCATGAGGCCAATAATCCAGGCTTTTATATCACCATGGGGGCTGCTGAACAGGGTTTTACTAATCAGGATCAACAAATCGCTCTTATTTGTGAAAGCGATATTTTAGGTAAAAGGGTTATTCAACGTCATACTGAACAACGTAAACCGATTAATACCGATTTATTGATCCGTAATCTGGCAGAGTTACGCCCCGGACAACCGGTTGTTCACCTTGAACATGGGGTTGGACGTTATCAAGGTTTAACCACTTTAGCCGCAGGTGGTATTCAAGCTGAGTACTTAATGCTGACTTATGCAGGCAATGATAAACTTTATGTTCCGGTTTCATCGCTAAATTTAATTAGCCGTTATAGTGGCGGCAGTGATGAAAGTGCACCACTACATAAGTTAGGTGGTGATGTTTGGACTAAAGCGAAACAAAAAGCAGCTGAAAAAATTCGTGATGTGGCGGCCGAACTGTTAGATTTCCATGCTCAGCGTAGCATAAAGCCAGGTTTCGCTTTCAAGCACGATAAAATGCAATATCAGCTTTTTTGCCAAGGTTTTTCCTTCGAAACAACCGTTGATCAAGAACAGGCAATTAATGCCGTTTTAAGTGATATGTGTCAACCCATTGCCATGAATCGCTTAGTTTGTGGTGATGTCGGCTTTGGTAAAACCGAAGTAGCAATGCGAGCAGCATTCCTGGCAATAACCAATAATCAACAAGTTGCCGTGTTGGTACCTACAACGCTATTGGCACAACAACACTTCGATAATTTTCGCGACCGTTTTGCAAACTGGCCAGTACAGATTGAAATGCTGTCACGCTTTCGTAGTAACAAAGAGCAGCAACAGATTATCAACGCAGCGGCTGAAGGAAAAGTGGATATCTTAATTGGTACCCATAAATTACTGCAAAATGATATCCGTTGGAAAACACTTAGGTTATTAATTGTTGATGAAGAGCATCGCTTCGGTGTTCGCCATAAAGAATTAATTAAATCGATGCGAGCTAATGTTGATATTCTAACATTAACGGCAACACCTATTCCTCGAACCCTTAATATGGCAATGAGTGGCATGCGTGATCTGTCGATTATTGCCACTCCGCCTTCTCGTCGATTATCGGTTAAAACCTTTGTTCGTCAATATGATGATTTAATTGTGCGGGAAGCAATTTTGCGTGAAATATTACGGGGTGGACAAGTTTACTATCTGTTTAATGATGTAAAATATATTGAGAAAGCCAAAGAGCGTTTAGAGTCGCTGGTACCTGAAGCGCGTTTTGTAATTGGCCATGGTCAAATGCGCGAAAGAGATCTGGAGCGGATAATGACCGATTTCCATCGACAACGGTTTAATGTATTAATTTGCACCACCATTATTGAAACCGGAATCGATATTCCTACCGCTAATACTATTATTATTGAACGGGCAGATCATTTTGGTTTAGCGCAATTTCATCAATTGCGTGGCAGAGTTGGCCGCTCTTATCATCAAGCTTATGCTTATCTTTTAACACCACACCCGAAAGCTATGACGGGTGACGCGCAAAAACGGCTTGAAGCGATCGCAGCACTAGAAGATCTTGGCGCTGGCTTTGCATTGGCTACTCATGATCTGGAAATTCGCGGCGCTGGTGAGTTGCTCGGTGAAGAACAAAGCGGACAGATGACCACCATCGGATTTACACTTTATATGGAACTGCTAGAAAACGCCGTTGAGGCTTTAAAGCAAGGTAAGGAGCCTTCTTTAGAAGAACTTACCAGCCAACAGAGTGAAATTGAGTTAAGAATGCAGGTATTACTGCCGGATGACTATATTCCCGACGTAAATCTCCGATTATCGTTTTATAAAAGAATTGCCAGCGCCAAAAATGACAATGAGCTGGATGAGTTAAAAATTGAACTTATTGATCGTTTTGGTAGCCTGCCTGATGCAGGCAAGCAGTTACTACAATCTACTGCCATCAGGATGCATGCACAAGCATTAGGCATTAAACGAATAGAAGCTCACGAAAAAGGCGGATTTATTGAATTTAGTGAACAAAATAAAGTAAAGGCGACTTTTCTTATCGAGTTACTGCAAAACTCAGCTGATATTTATCGGCTAGATGGGCCTAATAAATTGAAATTTGTTAAACCACTAATCAATTATGCTGAAAGGCTCACTTTCGTAAGACAATTAATAACTGATTTTCAGTCACACCAAGTATAAATTAACTCATCGCTTCTTATTTTGATTACAGTAAGAAGCGATGGTTAATATCAAATTTGCTATTATTAATGGTGATCGGCATAAATTAATGTAATTTTAATCTAGGTCGAATAATACGATTAATACTACCCACTAACATCATCAATCCGGTTTTAATATAACCATGTAACGCTATTTGATGCATACGATAAAGTGAAATATAGACGATACGAGCGATTTTCCCTTCAACCATCATATCACCGCGCACTAAATTTCCCATTAGGCTGCCAACCGTACTAAAACGAGACAATGAGACTAAAGAACCATGATCTTTATAAACATACTCTTGCAACGCTTTATGATCGAGTAATGCCAGGATATTTTTATAACACAAAGTGGCCATTTGATGTGCAGCTTGGGCGCGAGGAGGTACAAATCCACCTTCTTTTTTAGGGCAAGATGCGCAATCACCAATAGCAAAAATAGCATTATCTAGCGTCGTTTGTAGTGTTGGTTTAACGACTAATTGGTTAATTCGATTAGTTTCTAAGCCACCAATTTGGTGCATAAAATCAGGTGCTTTAATACCCGCAGCCCAAACCATAAGATCGGCGTTAATTTTTTCTCCCGATTTAGTGTTAAGGCCATCTCTATCCGCACTAGTTACCATGGTCTGCGTTAAAACACGAACACCCAATTTGGTTAATTCATGATGTGCAGCTGTTGAGATCCGTACCGGTAATGCCGGTAAAATACGCTCTCCCGCCTCAACCAGTGTTACATTAAGCGCTTCCTTATCCAAGCCTTCAAAACCATAACTGGTTAATTGCTCGATAGCATTATAGAGTTCAGCAGAAAGTTCCACCCCAGTTGCGCCACCACCAACAATGGCGATATTAATCTTATCATCCGGTTTATGTCGCACCGAATAACTGAGAAATAAGTTTAACATTTCGTCATGAAAACGATGTGCTTGCTGTGGGTTATCCAGGAAAATACAATGATCTTTTACACCGGCGGTACCAAAATCATTAGACACACTGCCTAACGCCATCACTAAAATATCAAAATCTAATTGCCGCTCAGGAACTAATAATTGGCCTTCCTTATCATGTATCGCTGCAAGCGTAATGGTTTTATTTTCACGATTAATATTTGTCAAACAACCCAATTGAAAATGAAAATAGTGATTACGGGCATGCGCCAAATAACTCAGAGCATCTACTCCATCATCTAAAGAGCCTGTCGCAACTTCATGCAGTAGAGGTTTCCATAAATGGCTTTGATTGCGATCAACTAATATAATCTCAGCTTTATTCTTGCGTCCTAATTTATGCCCCAACTTGGTTGCGAGTTCTAATCCTCCTGCCCCACCACCGACAATGATAATCTTGGTTTTTGGCGTCATCATAACTACTCTATCCTAAAATAATTTTTTGTTATTTAAATAAATTTAACAATTAGCTTCAAATAGCATAATTTTTCAAAAAAAGTTTATTTTGCCAACAGAATAACATAGTTGATTATTTGCTCATACCTAAATTAATTAAAATCAATTTAGCTGGTTATTTTTACATCATTACTATTAATAATGAGTGAAACATAATACTGCGACTATTTACAATAACCAAAACTCACTATCTAATTCCTATTTATTAATAATACACTAGTTTCGCACAAAACTAATTTGGGTACGCTAATAAAACACGGATGTGCTCAGCAATAGCATTTTTGATTACGTCCCAATTTTGTTGATAAAGGGTTATTTTTTCAGATATACGACGTTTATGTTGTTCAAACCACGCAGAAATAGCGAGAAAAATATGATTTCTTTGCGCTCGGCTCGTGCGAGCCTGACAGCGTTCAATACCACAATTTTGTTTAACTT